>JAEZCV010000058.1 GCA_023429985.1 Bacteroidota bacterium
AAAAATGAAGGCTGGACCAACAGCTATAACCTGCTGAATCAAATAAAATCGCCCTCGTTTTCTCTTCAACTCGAAAGAGTAAATCTTAACTCACTACCATTTCGCGTGATGGTGGAATACATGAATATGGAGACCATCAAATTCAGGATCATTAAATCAACCGAAGCTATCAGGCAACTGTTAGATAGAGGTAATGATAAAAATTACTGGGATGCAGTTTTACGTGCACCTGTAGTAAAAGAATGGGAACAGGGAATTCCCAATCCCGGCGATTACCAGGTGCACCGTGTAGAAATAAAGGCCGATGAACTGCCTTTGGGAGAATATATCCTGGTAGCGGCTAATAAAAATTTTGCAGCAGGAAAAGACCTGTTAGGTGCTCAATTATTTCATGTTTCCAACATCAGCTATATCAATTACGATGATGCGTTCTTTGTTTTACACCGTAATACCGGCGCTCCCATTGCCAATGCAAAGGTTTCAGCTTTTGAAAGGAATTATGATTATAAAACAAGCAAATATTCGCGCACGCCAATAGGAACATACACCACCAATGCATACGGACTGGTTAACATAAAAACTAAAAAAGAAAGAAACAATGGTTTTTACATAGATGTTACTGCAGGCAATGATAAATTATCGTTGCATGAACATTATTATACTTATCGATACTATAACGAGGAAAAAACAAATGCAGTAAAAAGGATCTTCTTTTTTACCGACCGTTCCATTTACAGGCCCGGGCAAACCATGATGTTCAAAGGCATTGTGCTTACAGAAGATAAACAGGGAAACAGCATTGCGGTAAATCATACCACCAAAATATATTTAAGAGATGCCAATTACCAGGTAGTGGATTCGGTACAACTCACTACAAATGAATTTGGATCTTTCTCCGGGAAATTCACACTGCCTGCTTCGGGGCTCACAGGACAATACTATATTTTCGATAAAGGCAGCAGGAACCAGCATGGCTTTTCGGTTGAAGAATACAAGAGACCAAAGTTTTTGGTGGAGTTCCAGCCATTGCAACAAACTTATAAGGCAGGTGATACAGTTATTACCACAGCAATTGCCAAAGCTTATGCTGGTAACAACATTACCAATGGAAAAGTTATCTATCGTGTAGTCAGGCAACCAAGGTTCCCACATCCCTGGTTCAGATCCTGGTTACCCCGTACCGAGCCAATGGAAATTGCACATGGTGAAACCGAAACCGATGATGAAGGAAAATTTACTGTGAGCTTTAGGGCTATACCAGACCGTAAGATCGATAAGAAACTGGAACCTCTTTTTGATTATATTGTTTATGCTGATGTAACGGATATCAATGGCGAGACCAGGAGCAGTCAGCAAAGAATTACGGCAGGCTATAAAAGCCTGGTGATTGAATCTGGAATTCCTGACCGTGCGCACAGGGATTCACTCAACAAACTAAATATCCGCACAGAAAATTTAAATGGCGTGTTTCAGCCTTCTTTGGTGAATGTAAGTTTTACAAAACTTGTTCCTGAAAAAAGACTGATAAGGGAAAGATACTGGGAGGAGCCCGACCAGTTTATCATGAGTAAGGAAGAATATCTGAAACATTTTCCTAATGATGAATACAAAAATGAAACGGATCCTGAAAACTGGACGAGGGCAGATGTTGTGTTCACTCATACCGACAGCATTACTGTTCCGGGAAATTTTTCCATGAATGCATCTTCTATTGCACCCGGATTTTACGAATTAACCATAAGCACTAAGGATAAAGATGGCAACGACGTAGAGATAAAAGAAATTTTGGAAGTATATACAGAAAATTCAACACCTGAAAAACTAAGCTATTACCATTTCAGGCCTTCAGGTAAACCAGTTGAGCCGGGAGAGACGGTGCAGAATCAATTGGGATCACCCCTTGAACTTTTCCTGCTAAGGCATATTGATAAGAATAAAACCAGCGAGAAGGATTTTAATGCAGCAGATGTTGACCAGCATCGCATCAGTAACGAAACCAAAACCTTTGTGTACAATGCTACGGAGGCCGACCGTGGAGGTTATGGTGTGCATTATTTATTTGTAAAACATAACCGCTTTTTCAAAGCCAGTGATGTGATACATGTGCCCTGGAGCAATAAGGAACTGGATATAAGTTATTCCACCTTCCGCGACAAAACATTGCCCGGCAGTGAAGAAACATGGACCTTAAAAATAAAAGGCAATAAGAATGAAAAGATAGCCGCGGAAATGCTGGCAGGCATGTACGATGCATCGCTCGACCAGTTCAGGATGCATAACTGGAACAAGCCTAATATCTATCCACAATATTATTCAAGGAATGCATGGAGTGGTACGCAGAACTTTAGTGATGTTCAGGCTTACGCCCAGGATTATTCACGGGAAATGTACAGGAATTTCAAAAAAATATATGATCGGCTCATATTCGGAAGCTCCTATTATGGCTCAAGATATCGTTTTGAAGAAGTAAATGTTTCATCTCGAGATATGAGTATTACTGGAAATTTAGAAAGCAGAGCCCCGGGATTAAAAGCACAAACAGCGCCATCTGCCCCTATGGAATCCGATGCTGATGGAGTTGCTGATACTGTAGATTTATTGGATAATGGAACAGAAGATTTAGCTCCACAGGAAGGCATCCAGGTAAGAACCAATTTTAATGAAACCGCTTTCTTCTTTCCTCACCTGCGCACTGATGCCGATGGTAATATAGAATTTTCATTTACCATGCCGGAAGCACTTACTCGCTGGAAGTTTCTATCCATTGCGCATTCAAAAGAACTTGCATTTGGTATATCGCAAAACGAGATCATTACCCAAAAAGAACTGATGGTGCAACCCAATGCTCCGCGATTCTTACGCCAGGGCGATCGTATGGAATTCTCTACCAAGATCGTGAACCTGAGTGATAAGGAAATGACCGGACAGGTACAGTTGCAATTGTTTGATGCCAGCACCAATCAAAGTGTTGATGGTTATTTCCTCAACACCATGCCCAACCAGTATTTTACTGTTGCAGCAGGACAAAGCCATTCGGTAAATTTTCCCATACAGGTGCCTTACCAATTTAACAATGCGCTTACATGGAGGGTAGTAGCCACCAGTGGCAACTTCAGTGATGGTGAGGAAAATGTATTGCCTGTGCTTTCTAACAGGATGCTGGTAACAGAAACACTTCCCCTGCACATGAGAGGTGGGGGAATAAAAGAATTCAGTTTCGATAAATTATTCAATGCAGGCAGCAGTTCAACATTACAGCACCATGCACTTACCATTGAATATACAGCCAATCCCACATGGTTCGCCGTACAGGCACTTCCCTATCTTTCGGAATACCCTTACGATTTTGCCGAGCAGGTATGGAACCGTTATTATGCCAATGCACTGGCTTCGGGAATTGCCAGTTCAAGTCCGCGTATCAAACAAATATTTGAACAATGGCGTGGCACCGATACTGCAGCTCTAATTTCCAACCTGCAAAAGAACCAGGAGTTAAAATCAATTTTGCTGGAAGAAACTCCATGGGTTCTTGCTGCACAATCGGAAACAGAACAGAAAAGAAATATTGCCTTGCTTTTCGACATGGTGCGCATGAGCAATGAATTAAAAGCCAATCTTGAAAAATTAAAAACACTTCAAAGTTCTAATGGTGGCTTTGTCTGGTTCAAAGGCGGTCCGGATGACAGGTACATTACCCAATATATTATTACCGGCATCGGCCATTTGCAAAAACTGGGTTACGCTACCGATGGACTTGAAAGCATTGTAGATGCAGGCATAAAATATCTTGACAGGAAGATCCTGGACGATCACGACAGGCTGGTTAAATCAAAAGCCGATCTTTCAAAACAACAGATTTCTGCCATACAGGTGCAATACCTTTATATGAGAAGTTTCTTCAGTCATAATATGTCGGCAGCCGTTAAAAGAGCGCATGATTATTACCTGGGACAGGCAAAGAAATTCTGGACAGGACAAGGTAAATATTTACAAGGTATGTCGGCGCTGGCCTTGCACAGAAGTGGCGATAAAACAACACCTTCCGCCATACTGTTATCATTAAAAGAAACATCATTGAATGATGATGAGATGGGCATGTACTGGAAGGATAACAGGTTTGGATTTAGCTGGTTCTGGCAATATGCACCCATTGAAACACAGTCATTATTAATTGAGGCATTTGCAGAGATCAAAAAAGATACGGCTGCTGTTGATGATATGAAAACATGGCTGGTTAAGAATAAGCAAACCACGCACTGGCGAACCACAAAAGCAACTGCCGAAGCTATTTATGCCATGTTGTTGAATGGAAGCAACTGGCTGGAGGCAGATCCCGGGATCAATATCAGCTTAGGCAATTATGTGGTTTCGAATACCAGCCAGCAGACAGAAGCCGGTACAGGATATTTCAAAACATCGGTTCCTGCAAAGGACATCAAGCCTGGTATGGGCAAGATCAAACTGGAAGTGCAGCAAACAACGCCGCAAACAACAACGGCTCCATCATGGGGTGCGGTTTACTGGCAGTATTTTGAAGACCTGGATAAGATCAGTTTTGCAGAAACACCATTGAAGCTGAGTAAGAAATTATTTGTGATGAAGAATACCGATCGCGGTCCTGTGCTTTCTCCTGTTACTGAAGGCATGGAATTAAAAGTGGGCGATAAGATACAGGTAAGAATAGAATTGAGAACAGATCGAGATATGGAATATGTGCACATGAAGGATATGCGCGCTTCTTCCATGGAGCCGTTGAATGTATTAAGCGGATACAGGGGGCAGGGCGGACTGGGATATTATGAAAGCACCCGCGATGCCAGCACTAATTTCTTTTTTAACTATTTACCAAAGGGGACTTATGTTTTTGAATACAGTTTGTTTGTGAGTCATAAAGGAAATTTCAGTAATGGTATAACAACTATTCAATCGATGTATGCGCCTGAATTCAGTGCGCATAGTGAGGGGGTTAGAGTGTTGGTGGATTAAATTTTTATAAAAAAGATTCCTTTAAGAACTTTGCGTGAACCCGGCCTTTTCGTTTGATTCATTTGAAAGGACTAGGGTTTCACGCAAAGGACGCTAAGGAGGCGCAAAGGCCGCAAAAGAGATCAGAGAAACAAATACTAATTTATTTATTTGAAAACTCTTGGCATTCTTTGCGTTTATCTATAATTTAAAAAAATCACCATTCACCACCTGCCTGCCGGCAGGCAGGTTCACCATTCACTATTCACCACTCACCATATGACTGAATTCCTCATCATCGGCCAGGGCATATCAGGCACCATGTTATCGTGGTTCCTTCATAAAGAAGGAAGATCCTTTGTAATGATTGATGATGGCCAGCCTTCATCTGCATCGCGTGTTGCATCAGGTATCATCAATCCTGTTACAGGAAGAAGATACGTTACCACCTGGATGATAGATGAAATAATGCCATTCGCCCTACTGTGTTATGAGGAAATGGGAAAGACTCTGGGAATAGATGTTGTTGCCAGAAAGAACATCATTGATTTTTTTCCTTCAGTTCAAATGCGCGAAGCTTTTATTGACCGCCTGGAAAATGACAATACATATTTACAATCCTTCCCCGACCAGAACCATTTCAACCAGTATTTTAATTATGATTTCGGATGTGGTGAGATCAGTCCCTGTTATGCCATTAACCTGCAATTGCTGATGGAAAGCTGGCAGAAAAAGCTGAAGGAACTAAATGATCCCAACTTCATTATTGGTAATGAAACTTTCCATCACGAAGAACTGAAAGTTCATGAAGATGGCATTCAGTATAAAAACATCAAAGCTAAAAAGATCATTTTTTGTAATGGAACAGGAACCATAAATTATCCCTGGTTTCAATTACTGCCATTTGCGCCTAACAAAGGGGAGGCTATGATCATTGAGTGCAAGGGTATGAACAACCAGTTTATATTTAAAAGATCACTATCGCTTGTTCCACTGGCAGAAAAAGATCTTTTCTGGCTGGGCTCTAATTACGCATGGGAGTTTGAACACGACCAGCCCACAGAACAGTTTCATAAGCAGGCTCGTTCCTTGCTGGATAAATGGCTGAAACTTCCTTATAAGATCGTGGAACATCGGGCATCTGTTCGTCCGGCCACGTTGGAACGCCGTCCCTTTGTTGGTTTTCATCCTCAATTTCCATCCATCGGCATCCTGAATGGCATGGGCAGCAAGGGAACATCGCTGGCACCTTTCTTTGCCAACCAGCTGGTACAGCACATGGTTCATGGACTGCCCATCACTCCTGAAGCCAACGTGAACAGGTTTGCACGCATTCTTTCCAAATAAATATAGTTTTGCAGGCAATTCAATTTTATGTCCACCGAAACTCAATTCACCATTCCTGCCCGTTACAGGAAAATGGAAAACATGCATATTGTTTTCTGGCTTTTTAAAGATATCAGCTGGCTGATGATATGGCAAACGCTTGGCATAGCCATGATCTTTCCAACACTTTGTATTGCTATTTTAATTTCATGGCGCACAAGACATATTAAATCAGAACTGGCACATAACCTCGCCGTTACATTCTGGATAATTGCTAATTCATTTTGGATGATACTGGAGTTTTTTCATTTAGATAGCATAATTATCTGGAACAGTTTCAGTGCGAAACATATTTCCATTATACCTTTTCTATTGGGGATGATTGTGCTGGCATATTATTATTTCATACAAAAACCGGCAGAAAGAAGAACTTCGCAGGTTGCTACCTTATAGTTTTCAAATGACAAATGAACCCAGAGAATTTTATTCAGCCAACATCACTAAGCACCAGCAGGCACTTGAACTGCTTCAAAAGAAAAGAACTCGCTTAGGCTGGCAGCGCCTGATCGTTTTCCTCCTCACCATTGCAGCCACTTATTATGTTTTTGTTTCCTTTGGCTTGTGGGGTATAATTGCATTATGTACGGGAATTGGAATTCTTCTTTTTCTTGTTTCAAAAGATGTAAATAATAACCAGAGCATTGCACATAGAAAAAAACTTATTGGAATCAGCAAAGATGAACTGCGTTTTCTTGATCATGACTTCAAACATGCTTATGATGGAGCCGTATTCAACCCTTCTTTGCACGATTATTCCAACGACCTTGACCTGTTTGGCAAGGCATCTTTATTTCAATACGTCAACCGCGCTTATACCGAACAGGGAAGAGAAAGACTGGCTAACAACCTGCTTCGTCCACTCGAACTCCCAACAATAAAACAAAGACATGAGGCATGCAATGAATTATCATCCCTGACAACATGGAGAGAAGAATTCCAGGCACTTGCCATGCTGCATCCACTGAGCACTAAAACAGCATTAGAAACCAGCCGGTGGATGAAAGAAGAACAGCAACATTTCAAATCCAAAGCATGGCCTGTATTTATTTTTATCTACAGCGCCATCACTTTAGGTTCGGCACTGGCAGCCATACTGGGATATATTCCCGGACCTATTTTCATTTTTCTTTTTGGACTTTACTTTACAACAGCCATTATACTGAGCAGGAATACCATCAAGCCTTATATACAATTAGGTGGCATAGTAAAAGAGATCAGCACCATGCAAAGAATGGTGGAATGGATCGAGCAACCATCATTCAAATCACACTACATCAATAAATTAAGGAATGAAGCGGCACCGGGGAATGAAAAAGCATCAGACCAGATAAAAGAATTAAGATCCATTCTCGATAAATTCGACCTGCGCTTAAGTATTGTTGGATTGTTATTCTTCAATAGCTTTTTACTTTGGGATATCCGGCAGATGCTTGCCCTAAATAAATGGAGAGAAAAGAACCGTTCAACTATATCTCAATGGTTTGTGCTGGTAGCAGAAATGGAAGTGCTGAACAGTTTAGCAACACTTCAATATAACCACCCTCAATGGTGTGTTCCAAATTTCACAGAAAAACATTTCCATTTTGATGCAAGAGAATTAGGACATCCGTTAATTGCAGCAGATAAAAGAGTAAGCAGTGATTTTAAAATGGAAGGTCCGCCAAAAATTGGACTGATAACCGGTTCTAACATGGCAGGCAAAAGCACGTTTTTAAGAAGTCTGGGTGTGAACATGGTGCTGGCGCAGGCAGGCGCTGTTGTTTGTGCCAAAACTTTTGAATGCACACCCGTAAAGATCATGAGCAGCATGCGCATTGCCGATGATCTTTCTGAAAACACTTCCACTTTTTATGCGGAACTGAAAAAGCTCAAAACAATTATAGAAGCCGTAAACAGGAAGGAAGAAGTTTTTATTTTGCTGGATGAGATCTTGCGAGGCACCAATTCTTACGACAGGCATTTAGGTTCCGCAGCTCTTATTGAACAAGTCATTCGCGAAAATGCGGTAGCCGTACTGGCTACGCACGATGTGGAACTGGCTTCGCTGAAAGATAAATTCACCGGGGAAATTGAAAATTATCATTTTGATGTACAGGTGGAAGGCGAAGAATTGTTTTTTGATTATAAACTCAAGAATGGTGTTTGCCAGAGCCTGAATGCATCTATTTTGATGAAGAAGATTGGGATAAGGCTGGGGGAAGAGGGAAGAAAAGTTTAGTTGTTTAGGCGTTTAGTTGTTTAGCAGGATTCGACCAAACCCCAATAAAGTTCGGGAAACAGAGTGAGTGCGGAGTGTTGTCCTAAACGACTAAACGACTAAACGTCTAAACCTCCTCCTATCCCTCCCCAACTTTCCTATCTTTGCGCCCTGCCTGGTTAGGGCATTTAAATTGAATTATGTTTCGTTCTCATACCTGCGGTGAATTAAGGCTCCATCATGCAAATAAAGAAGTAACCCTTTCGGGCTGGGTGCAAACCATTCGTAAGTTTGGTTCCATCACTTTTGTTGACCTGCGCGACCGCTATGGCATCACCCAGTTATTGTTTGGTGAAGAACTCACCCAACAGCTGGATGCCAACCCGCTGGGAAGGGAATTTGTTTTGCAGGCTTCCGGACTGGTAACAGAAAGATCTAACAAGAACAGTAACATTCCTACGGGAGATATTGAGATTACCGTCAGTTCTTTTAAAGTGCTGAACAAATCTGCCGTTCCCCCGTTTACCATACAGGACGATACAGATGGAGGCGATGACCTGCGCATGAAATACCGGTTCCTCGACCTGAGAAGAAATGCGGTGAAGAAAAACCTTGAATTAAGGTATGCTGTGAACCGTGCCACGCGTGATTACCTGCACCAGCACCAGTTCATGGATATTGAAACGCCATTTCTGATCAAATCAACTCCTGAAGGTGCACGTGATTTTGTGGTTCCTTCGCGCATGAACCCAGGGGAATTTTATGCACTGCCACAGTCGCCGCAAACTTTTAAGCAGTTGCTGATGGTGAGTGGTTACGACAGGTATTACCAGGTGGTGAAATGTTTCAGGGATGAAGACCTGCGTGCCGACAGGCAGCCGGAGTTTACACAAATAGACTGCGAGATGTCGTTTGTGGAGCAGGAGGACATTATTGAAATGTTTGAAGGGCTGGTGAAATATCTTTTTAAAGAAGTTAAGGGCATAGAATACAAGCAGGAGGTGGAGCGAATGACCTGGGAAGATGCCATGTGGAATTATGGAAATGACAAACCCGACATCAGGTTTGGAATGAAGATCGCCAACCTGAAATCCGCATTTAATAAAGCAGGTAAGATAGAAGCAACCGGAGAGTTGATCAACGGTGCCGGCTTTGGTGTGTTTGATAATGCCGAAACAGTTCTTGCCATTGCTGTTCCCGGTGCTGCAGAATATACAAGAAAGCAACTGGATGAATTGACCGACTGGGTGAAACGTCCACAGGTAGGCATGCAGGGTATGGTGCACATAAAAGCGAATAAGGATGGCAGTTATAAGAGCAGCGTTGATAAGTTTTATGCTGAGGATAAACTTAAAGCCATTGCGGGTGCAGCAAATGCACAGCCGGGCGACCTTGTATTAATACTTGCCGGTGCAGAAGAAAGAACCCGGAAGGCGATCAGTGATCTCAGGCTTGAGCTGGGACAAAGGCTTGGATTAAGAAATCCGGCGGAGTTCAGGTTATTATGGGTGATTGATTTTCCATTATTTGAATACGATGAAGAAGGAAACCGCTGGGTGGCCAGGCATCATCCGTTTACTTCTCCCAAGCCCGATCATATAGAAACCATGATCAGCAACGATCCAAAGATTGCAAATGCAGCTGAATACCTGAAACATCCTTATGCCAATATAAAAGCCAACGCCTACGACCTGGTAATGAATGGAAATGAAGTGGGCGGAGGCTCCATTCGTATTTACCAGAGAGAACTGCAGGAAAAAATGTTTGCAGCTTTAGGTATGAGCAAGGAAGAAGCCCAGCATAAGTTTGGATTTTTATTAGGTGCATTTGAATACGGCGCGCCACCGCATGGAGGTATTGCCTTTGGCATGGACAGGCTCTGTGCAATTTTAGGGGGCAGTGAAAGCATTCGTGATTTTATTGCCTTTCCAAAAAATAACAGTGGAAGAGATGTAATGCTGGATGCCCCATCAACCATTGATGAAAAGCAACTGGAAGAACTTCAACTGGAAAGCAAGGCGAAGTAGTTATTGGTATTGTTCCAATTCAACCGACCATGCGATGCCCGCCTTAAAATCTTCACCTTCCAATGTTTTAAGGATTCCAAAAGGAAACCAGTCGTATGTATTTCGACCTAACCACCGACTGTATGTGTTGGTCATGTTATAAAACATTTTTAAACCAGTAATGCATTTTTTATCATCGGACGGCGCCCATGAGATCCCAATAAAAAAGCTTTCCATATCCGACAGGAAGAGGCTATCTAAAGAAAGATCAATAGTAAGTATTTCCTTCTTCACATTTTTCCGGTTAACAGCTACCAGTTTTTGAAATAGAGGTTCTCCAGGCGTTCCGGTGACGCTGTCCTTTTGATATACATGCAGAAGTAAGGGACTAAAGCAGGCCAGTTTTTCAACAGGGATAAATATCTTGTTCAGCTTATACTCCTTTTCATCTGTGTGAAGAAAAAACTCCTGTGCAAATTCAGGTTTGCCACTAGAAGGGCCCCAGGATTCCCAATGCTTTAAAGTATCTGCATCATTTCCCAATGAAATCATTTTCTCCGGCTTCCTGTTCCTGATTGTAACTGCAGCAAGACTTGAAACTTTAGGAG
>JAEZCV010000169.1 GCA_023429985.1 Bacteroidota bacterium
GCAGAACCCGAAAAAACACTCTTAAATTATCGGGATCCAATTGATCAACAGCAGCTCAATCTCTTTCCAAAACAAATAAGGGGGGCTTAGGGTTTAAAAAAATAGCTTCCCTTCAAGCCCACATTGATCTACAGCGGAAAATTTTTGCTTTTTGAATTTTTACCGGACAGCAGTGAATGGTGAATGGTGAATGGTTGTTTAAATATTCAAAATCATTAAATGCTTCGCGTAAAATCCGGCATCCCCTCATTTCCCAACCTGCATGCCGGCAGGCAGGTTTCCCAATTATCAAATTTTCAAATTACCCCCTTGTTTTTTCTTCAAACAAATTCTCATACTCCGGGCTTTCGGTTTTTTTCCATTTATCCCAGAAAGTAAAATACAATCCGTAGTTGTAACGGAATTGTTTATGATGGAGCGAATGATGCGTAGCACCAATCATCCATCTACCAAAAAAATTACGATGAAATCCTTTGGGATAAATTTCTATGTCGAGGTGATTGATTACACTGCTGAAGGTCATGATGGTAAGTTGAACCAATATCACGTACAAATGCATGGGGAGAAACAATATCAGCAAAGGCAGAAAGACAGCCTGGAAAACACCTTCCATAGGATGAAATGAAAATGCTGTCCAGGGTGAGGTAATATTACTGTCGTGATGCACTTTATGCACCCTGCGAAAGACTTTGGGATGATGCATCCAGCGGTGCAGCCAGTAATAATAAGTTTCGTGCAGCAACATCGCCACAATTAAACTTACAGGCAACCACCATACAGGATATTCATTAACATCAATATAAACTTGCGTAAATCCTTTCTGCCAGAGCAGAACTGTGAGTGCACCGGAAAAAGCAAAGATCAGTGCTGTAATGGTACTCCACTTTACTTCTTTCCTGAATTGTCCTGGCTTATAATTCCTGCTGTTGATCTTTCTCTGTTTCCATTTATGGGGAAACCATAAATAAAATATGCCATGGAACAATCCTGCGATCAGCAAATATCTTCCTATCACCACTGCAAATACAAGTGCGGTTCCCAAAATAAAATTCAGTGGATCGGAAAAATCAGGCAGTTTCATTTTCCGAAGCTAATACATTACATCCCGACACAATTATTTAGCAGGCAATTTAATTGTGTATGGCTTTGATGCACTTGCATGCAGCGCTCTTCCTTTAATCCAGGGATTCATTAGCCTGAGTATTTTATAACTGGTACCATGCTGCCTGGCAAACTGCGCAAGATTAGAAATATTGCTGGTTACCTGCACTGTGCGATATTTGGAAGGCTGGTATTTTTCATCATCTTCAACCAGATAACCAAGACTTTCATGATTTTCCAGGAGGTATTTAAAAGTAAGTATCCGGAAAATATATTTATTGGTTTCTTCGGGCAGCATCAGGTCGTAATAATTTTTTGTGCCCTGGAAACTGGCCTGGCTGTTATATCCACCCATGCCACAATTAAATGAAGCTGCCGCAGCAGTCCAGGAACCAAACTTATTATAAGCCTGCTTCAGGTATTTTGCCGCCGCGTCGGTAGACCTTTCCAGGTCCTTCCGGAAATCAACCTGGGAATTAACAGTTAACCCATAACCCGGAGCCGTTTTAGGCATGAACTGCCAGTAGCCCACAGCACCTGCACTGGACACGGCCCAGCTTTCCATCATACTTTCGGCAATACACAAATATTTAAAATCATCCGGAACACCTTGTGCTTTTAAGCGGGCGGAGATCACAGGAAAGTGCTTATTAGCCGATTTGATGAGATAGAGTATAGTGCCCTGGCTATAGTAATTCCTTAACAGTTCGCGGTCAAACTTTTCCTGAATATCCCAACGATCCATAGGTACCTGTTCGCCGGCAAAGCTTATTGCCTGGGGGAGCGCCGGAGCACTCCACGAGTTCTTTGCCAAATTCTCCCGCTTTCCTTCTTCCTTAGAATTGCTTTCATTTTTAAATGAAAACTGTGCAAAAAGAAAAAGGGTGAATAAGGCACCTGCTACAAAACTGGCTGCTCCCTGGAATTTTTTCATGGTTAGGGTGTTTATCTGTGAAAGGATATACCAAACGCACAAAAAAGGTGCCTTATGTAAAATTCCCCGATTTAAAAATTCTTCAGAATCACTTCTTACTATTTATTGAAAGAATGTTAATCCAGCCCTGCTTTAACTATTCCTTGGATAAAAGGTGATTTCATGGCATAATATTCGAAACAGGGTTGATTTATAAAACCATTCTATATGAAAAAAATTCTTACCCTCATCTTTGCCATTGCAGCTTTTGGCACCCTGCAGGCACAAATATCAAGAGAAGAAGCCAGAAGAGTGATTCTGGGTGGAAGTAACGATAAGTCAAATACCGGCACAGGCGAAAGAACAAGAAATGAAAGGCCACGTGACGTAATTTATGATGGCAATACATCAGGAAACAGCAGGCAGGCAGAAATAAACAGGATCAACCGGGAATACGAAATTAAGATCAACAGCATTCGAAATAATTCCACTCTCACACAAAAGGAAAAGCAAAGAATGATAGCACAACTGCAAAAGGACAGGGCTGCTAAAATTCGACAAATAAATAGCCGCAATAACAGTGATTTCGATAAAAACAAGAATAAGAAAAAACATAAAGCCAAAGCCAAAAACGGCAAAAAGCTAGGCTGGGAAAAAGGTGTTGGCAACCCGCACAGGAATGGCGGCAAAGCAAAGAAAAACAAAAACTGATTCAATATCCATTTATAATCCTATGTCCATTAAAAAACCTGACTTTCAAGCCAGGTTTTTTTTATTTATTGAAGTTTGAAACTTTCGAGGAACTTGGTATTGAAATCACCTTCCCGGAATTTATCATTCTGCATTAACTGAAGGTGGAAGGGAATAGTTGTTTTAATTCCTTCAATAACGTACTCGCTTAATGCACGATACATGGTATCAATAGCTTCCTGCCTGGTTTGTGCAACCGTAATGAGCTTACCAATCATACTATCGTAATAAGGAGGAATAACATAACCGGCATATACATGACTGTCAACCCTTACGCCATGACCGCCCGGCTGGTGCAATACCGTGATCTTACCCGGTGATGGCCTGAAATCGTTATAGGGATCCTCGGCATTTATGCGACATTCAATTGCATGCAGCTGTGGTTCGTAATCCTTTCCGGAGATTCTTTCTCCCATTGCGATCTTGATCTGTTCTTTTATCAGGTCGTAATTGATCACTTCTTCGGTAACGCAATGTTCAACCTGGATGCGGGTGTTCATTTCCATGAAATAAAAATTCCGGTGTTTATCTACCAGGAATTCTATAGTGCCCACACTTTCATAATTAATGGCGGCAGCAGCTTTCTTAGCAGCTTCTCCCATTTTAAAACGAAGTTCAGGCGTCATGAAAGGTGAAGGAGATTCTTCTACCAGTTTTTGATGGCGGCGCTGAATGGAGCAGTCTCTTTCGCTGAGGTGACAAACCGTACCATAACGGTCGCCGGCGATTTGAATTTCGATATGCCTGGGCTCCTCCACAAATTTTTCCATGTAAATGCCATCGTTTTTAAACGATGCACCTGCTTCAGCCTTCGCGGTATTATAAGCTCTTTCTAGTTCTGAATCTTCCCATACAATACGCATACCTTTTCCACCACCACCTGCAGTTGCTTTCAGAATAACAGGGTAACCCATTTCTCTGGCAAGTCCGCGTGCTTCATCCAGGCTGCTTAACAAACCTTCACTTCCGGGAATTACTGGAACACCTGCTTTGATCATGGTTTCTTTAGCGGAGATCTTATCACCCATACGGTTGATCATATCGGGTGTTGGACCAATGAATTTAATTCCATGATCGGCGCAGATCTGAGAAAATTTTGCGTTTTCGGCCAGGAACCCATAACCGGGATGAATGGCATCTGCATTGGTGATTTCGCAGGCAGCCATGAGGTGGGGAATATTCAGATAAGAATCGCTGCTTTGGGGCTTTCCAATACAAACAGCTTCGTCGGCAAATTTTACATGTAAGCTGTCGCGATCGGCAGTTGAATATACAGCCACCGTTTTTATACCCATTTCTCTGCAGGTACGTATTACACGCAAAGCAATCTCTCCACGGTTGGCGATTAATATTTTTTTAAACACAATGAATGATTTTGAAATATATAATTACCCGCCCATAGATTATGCAGGTTCCACCAGGAATAAAGGCTGATCGTATTCAACAGGTGAAGCATCTTCAACAAGAATCTTCACGATCTTTCCTTTTACTTCACTTTCTATTTCATTAAACAATTTCATGGCTTCAATTATACAAACCACTTTACCCGGAGCAACATCATCGCCAACTTCTATAAAATTGGGTTTATCGGGAGATGGCCGGCGGTAAAAAGTTCCGATCATGGGACTTTTAATGGTAACCGTATTAGAAGCCGGAGCTGCATCAGTTGAACCACCTGCAGCGGGCTGAGAAGGAGGCATTTGCTGTAACTGCTGGGGTGCTGTGGTATAATGAACAGGAGAAGGAGCTGCAACCATATGCGTTACCGGAGCTTCCTTCTGCTTAATAGTGATCCTGAATTCCTTTTGCTCTATAGAAACTTCACCAATATTCGAATCGTTGACAAGGTTTATCAACTCCTGAATCTGCCTGAAATCCATTTGTTTCAATTTATAAGGTTTTGGTTAATACGGCGGCTAAGATAGCAATTAAATAACATCATAAATAAATGACTAAAAAGCCTTTCTACAATAAAAAAGGCGCTCCTGCGCCATTATTCCTTTACACGTTCAACATATTCACCTGTCTTGGTATTTACCCTAATCAGTTCTCCTTCATTTACAAACAAAGGAACCATAACAGTAGCACCTGTTTCAACTGTTGCCGGTTTTAAAGTTCTTGTAGCCGTATCACCTTTTAATCCAGGCTCGCTGTAGGTAACTTTTACCACTACCTTTTCTGCAACCTCTACGTTCATTGGCATTTCGGTTTCGGTATTGAATAGTACAGATACCATATCGCCATCTCTTAAGAACTGGGGGGCATCTACCATGGTTTCTGCCACAGCCACCTGCTCAAAAGATTCATTATCCATAAAATTATACCCGGTATCGTCCTTATACAGGAACTGGTATTCTTTTCTTTCCACACGAACAGGATAAATTGTGTCGCCACTATTCCATGTCTTTTCTATTGAGCGATTATTATCCACCCCGGTAAGTTTTGCCCATACTTTGGCTGCAGCTCTTGCCGTTTTATTTTCGCCGAATTCAACCACTTTATATAAACTGCCGTCAAGTTTAATGATCAGACCGCGACTGATATCTGATGTAGATGCCATAAAATTTTAGATTTAATACTGGTGGGCGCAAATGTAAGGAAATAGGGCTAAAAGCCTGAAAAACGAGAATTGCTGAGGAAAATTTCCTGAAAACGCAGCTACCGGTTTTTCTAAAGTGACTTCATAAGTTTTCCGGATTTTCTATAAATCCTATCTTTCGGTTTGTTTACACTTGCCGATCACAATAATCTGGTTTTTAAATATGAAAAGCACTCTTGTTATTATTTTTCTTTTTTTGGCCCATGTTTCCTTAGCCCAGGTTGACAGCACTACGCCACCCTATTTAAAATTCCCCGGGCATCCGCCTTTACAAATTATGCTTGGCGATTCTTCAAAATATACAAAAGATGATCTGCCCAGGAAAAAGCCTGTTATGATCATGCTATTTCACCCTGACTGTAACCATTGCCAGCAAAGTGCCGGGGAAATGGTATTAGAAAAAGACAAACTGAAAGGGATTCATATTGTAATGGTTACCACCCAGGGTATTGATGAAATGAATGATTTTGTAGAGAAATATCGTTTAAAAGAAATTCCCGGGCTGGTTGTTGGCAAGGATATCTACTATCTTCTTGCAAGTTTTTACAGCGCCAGGTCATTGCCTTATCATGCCTTATACGATAAAAAAGGCAGGCTTATCACAGCTATGGAAGGGGCTTATCCTTTACATACGCTTCTGGATTTTTTTAAAAAATAGTGTGGCAGGATTTTTAGGCTCCAACAATGTGATAAAGTCAAAAATATGAGGCTGTTAACGCTCATCGTTCTCTTATTCCTGAATCTTATAGCCTTTTCGCAGGAAACGCCGCCAACAACAAAGGTAGTTTCCAACGACAGCCTGGTAGATTTAAAAAAATCCCCGTTTTTCGAAAGAATTGCCGACCGCTTTCTGAATGATTCCGTGGAGCCAAATAAATCAGGACTGGTGGGAAGGCCTGGATCTACAGTGGGTGTGGGATACCGTGTGCGCTCTACAAAACATGGACAGGTGCCTTTTGGCAGTGAGCATAGCCTTACTGCAAATTATGGGGTTAATCGGGGAGCTTTCTTCCTGGAATATCAAAGCATTTTTCACCAGGTCTTTGGCAAATGGGCGCTGGGCTTAAATGCAAGGGCCGACCTGATTAATGTTATTGACTTTTATGGAGCCGGTAATGAAACGCAGAAGCTGGGAGACGATAACGACTACCAGTTAAAATCCAGGGAATGGATGGCAGGAATGGCGCTTAGCAGGTTTTTAAATAATTTTCACCAGTTAGAAGGTCGAACTTTCTTCCAGTCGGTTCGTATCAATGCAAAAAATCCTCAGTTCATTAACGATCTTCTTGCAGATGAAACCAAGGAAGACTTCACCAGGAAAAATTTCTTTGGCCTTGGCGGAGGCTACCGCTACCTTAATACAGATAACCTGCTATTTCCTCACAAAGGGTTCGATATTGGAGCCCTGGTTTCATACACCGTTCACCTCGGGAAAAACAAATATGGGTTTTCCCGCTATACTTCTTATATCGCGCACTACCTGCCGGTATCAAATCAATTTACGTTTGCTAGCAGGCTCGGAGGCGCTACCATTGCAGGGAGCCCCGAGTTTTACCAGTTAAATATTTTAGGTGGAAGAGAAACCCTTCGTGGTTATCGCCGTCAGCGGTTTTATGGAAAATCTATTATGTATTTGAACAATGAGCTTCGATGGCTGGTGCCTACCAGTAAAAAATTCTTCAAACAGGTTGGCCTGCTTGGATTTGTTGATGCTGGCAGAGTTTGGCATGACGATGAAGATTCCAACACCATTCACGTAGGTTATGGAGGTGGAATTATAATTATTCCCTTTAATAGAATTGTTTTGAACGGCTCTTATGGATTTTCAAAAGAAGACAATGTGATGCACCTCCGGATAGGTTATCTTTTCTGATTGCCAGTCAATTAGTTTTTACTCCTTAATTTTAGCGCCAATCTTAAACAATATGCCTTCAAACGCAAACCGACAATTTTTAGAATTTGAAAAGCCTATAAAGGATATTATAGATGAAATAGAAAGATTGAAGAATGTATCGGAATCAAAGAAAATAGACCACTCCAAACGGATTGTTGAACTCGAAAATGATATTCTTCAAAAAAGGAACGAGGTTACCAAGAATCTTACTGCGTGGCAGAAAGTGCAGCTGAGCAGGCATCCCGACAGGCCTTATACCCTGAAATACATTTCAAAAATGACCACCAATTTCGTGGAACTTTTTGGCGACAGGAATGTAAAAGATGATAAGGCTATGGTAGGTGGATTTGCCATGCTTGACGGTGAAACCGTTATGGTGATTGGCCAGCAAAAAGGTATCAATACCAAAACAAGGCAGATGCGCAATTTTGGTATGGC
>JAEZCV010000194.1 GCA_023429985.1 Bacteroidota bacterium
GTATGAGCCTACGCAGGCTGGCCGGCTGATAGAAGACTTTGTGGACGAGCACCTGAGCAACTGGTATGTGCGCCTTTGCCGCCGCCGCTTCTGGAAAGGAGAGTACGAGGCGGACAAAATCTCGGCCTACCAAACGCTGTATGAATGCCTGGAGACCGTGGTTCGCCTGATGGCGCCCATTTCGCCTTTCTTCAGCGATGCTCTTTTTGTAAACCTAAACAAGGTTACGGGCCGCTACCGGCAGGCATCGGTGCACCACGTGAATTTTCCGCAAGCCGATGAAAGCGAGATAGATACAGACCTGGAAAAAAGAATGCAGCTGGCGCAGGACGCTTCGTCGCTCATTCTTTCGCTGCGCAAAAAGGCCAACATCAAAGTGCGGCAGCCCCTGCAAAAAGTACTGATCCCCGTGCTGGATGGATCGGTGGAAACACACCTGAAGCAGGTGGAAAGCCTGGTGAAGTCGGATGTGAACGTAAAAGAATTTGAGTACCTGAAGGATACGGAAGGCTTCATAAAAAAGAAGATCAAGCCCAACTTTCAGGCGCTTGGCAAGCGGCTGGGCGCCAAAATGAAGGCGGTGTCGCTGGCACTTTCGGAATTTTCTCAGCACGATATTTCCTTATTTGAAAAAGAAGGCAGATATTCATTGCCGGTTACTGATGAGCCGGTGGAGCTTTCCCTCAGCGATGTGGAAATCACGAGCGAGGACATACCGGGATGGCTCGTAGCTTCACGCGGTGCTTTAACCGTGGCTTTGGATGTCAATGTGACACCAGAACTGGTGGAGGAGGGCAACGCCCGCGAGTTTGTGAACCGGATACAGAAGATCCGCAAGGATAGCGGGCTGGAAGTGACGGACCGTATTGATGTAAAGGTGGAGGCGAATGACGGAATATCATCATCTTTAGCCAAGTATAATGACTATATTTGCGCGGAAATTCTGGCAGACAAGCTGGAGTTAACATCACAAATTGACGATGGCACTGAAATAGAGGTTAACGATAACCCGTTGAAGGTCATTGTATTAAAAAAGCAGTAATTTTAATATGGCTACAAAAAAGCAACCTGTAAAACCTGCCCGTTCAAACGGGGGAAAAGCTGTTAAAGGAGCAAAGCCGGCACCAAAGGCATCTGCAAAGAAAGCTGCACCTAAGAAGGCACCTTCCAAGCCTGCTCCCAAACCAGCGGCAAAGGCAGCACCTAAAAAAGCGGTTGCCACCCCGAAAAAAACTGCCAAGCCCGCAAAGGTTGCAGCCAAAAAAACTGTTCCTGCCAAAGCTCCGGCCAAGGCTGTTTCAAAAAAACCGGCTCCGGCACCTAAAAAGGCCGCAGTGCCTGCAAAAGCTGTTGCTAAGAAATCGGCTCCTGTAAAACAGGTTGCTGCCAAACCGGCGCCAAAAGCGGCTCCAAAGCCTGCCGCCAAACCTGCAGTTGCTGAAAAAAAGCCGGCACCTGCACCACAGGTTAGCAAACCGGCGCCACCGCCGCCACCTCCTTATGTAAAAAAGGAAGCAAAGAAACCACAACCACCGAGGAAAATAGTAATCCCTAAAACCTCCACTACCAAAGCGGTAAAATACGAACCGGATTTTACCAAATCGGTATTGGATTCACAACAAAAAGCCTCAACCGGCCCTACTATGCGATATTCAGATTCAGAATTAGTTGAGTTCAGAGAGTTGATCACCCGCAAGCTGGAAACAGCCAAGAAAGAACTAGCCTACCTGCAGGGTTTAATTACCCGTAAAGATGAAGGTGGTGATATGGAAGATGGTCGTTACATGACTATGGAAGATGGAAGTATGAGTATGGAAAGAGAGCAACTAAGCCAGATGGCCAGTCGCCAGATCCAGTTCATCGACCACCTGGAAAAAGCCATGATGCGCATTGAAAATAAAACTTATGGTGTTTGCAGGGTTACCGGTAAACTGATCGACAAAGCCCGCCTTCGCGCTGTGCCCCATGCTACATTAAGCATTGAGGCCAAGCAAATGATGAATAAATAAGATCCCATTTTCTTATTATTGATCTCCGGCAAAACCGGGGCAGGCATTGTATTGTCATAAGTCAGGGCTAATCCCGAAACTAATCTGCCTATTTTTAGACCAACCATAGCTATCATGAGAGTAGAATTCAGCTATAATAAAAAACAGGTGCTCCAGGCATTACGCTTTCATTTCCTCAGTAAAAAGGAGATCAGGCTGATGATCATCCTGGTAAATGTTTTTGCGCTTTCTTCCGCATTGTTATTCTATTTCAAAAAAATTCTCCCCTTTGCATTTTTAATGGGATCGTTTTTATGGTTTGTGTTGATGATATCCTTCTGGTTCATCCTTCCCGGCATGGTTTACCGCAGGGCAACAACCTTTAAAGATCATTTTATAATGAGTTTTGAAGAAGATTTGTTTTCTGTTGGAAATGAAAGAGGCTCCACTTCCTATGGCTGGGATTCGGTTAAGAATTTTACTGAAACACCCCATTTCTTCCATTTAAATTTCGACAGCCGCTCTTTTTTCCTGGTACCTAAAAACAGCTTTGCCGATGCGGATAAGGTTTTTGAAATGCGCCAGCTGCTGAAGAGAAAGGTTGGTTGATGGGATGATTAAAGATCTTTTTCCATGATATAATGCGGAATGGAAATTTCTTCAAATTCACTTCCTACCTTTTTATATCCCAGCTTTTCATAAAAGCCTGTTGCATTCTTACGGGCATGCATGGTTATTTTTTTATGGCCCTTATCGCGGGCCAGGTTCTCGGCAAACTGCATCAGTGCACGGCCAATTCCTTTTCCCTGTAAATCGTTGATAACAGCCATCTGCCTTAGCCGGGCAACAGGTCCGGGTTCTTCCACCAGCATGCAGCAGCCCAGCATATCTTCGTCTTCGAATGCAGCAATTAACAGGTGGTCTTTTTCTTTTTCAAGTTCTTCCTGGGAGAATTGCATGCCAAGTGGTTTGCGAAGAATATCTTCGCGCAGCTTTAGCATTTGTAGGTATTCGTGACTTCCGTGGTCAATAATTTTTAAAGGCATTCCTTTGAATAAAATAATTGAAGTGGCTAAAACAGCAAGTTGCGGTATTTGGAAATAATAACCATCAAAAACCAAAACTTTTTACGATTTCAGCTAAAGAATCATCAAAATGTTATTTATACCAAAAACTTATATTTTTGCACCACTATAACCAAACTTTTACAAAATGTCAGACATTGCAGCAAGAGTAAAAAAGATCATTGTAGACAAATTAGGGGTTGACGAAGCGGAAGTGACAAACGAAGCCTCCTTCACCAATGATTTAGGTGCCGATTCTCTGGACACCGTTGAATTGATCATGGAGTTTGAAAAGGAATTTAATATTTCCATTCCAGACGAGCAGGCTGAAACAATTACTACAGTTGGTCAGGCTGTTACCTATTTAGAAGAGCACGCAAAGTAATCAGGCATTCCTTCCGGAACCATAAAAGATCCGCCTTCCGGCTGTTCACTCAGCGAAGGCGGTTTTATCTTATAAAAATTTCTACCCGTGGGTCAAATTCAGTTAAAGCGCGTTGTTGTTACAGGAATGGGTGCCATCACACCTCTTGGAAATTCCATTACCGAGTATTGGAATAACCTCCGTAATGGAGTAAGTGGATGTGATTTCATCACCAATTTTGACGCTTCAAAATTCAAAACGCGTTTTGCCTGCGAAATAAAAAACTTTGATCCCACCCATTTTCTGGACAGGAAGGAAGCACGAAAGCTGGACCGTTTTACCCAAACTGCCGTGGTAGCCTCCGACCAGGCCGTTCAGGATGCAGGTATTGATCAGAATAACGTGGATGTTGATCGCGTGGGAGTTGTTTTTGCCAGTGGTATAGGCGGACTTATTACCTTCCAGGAAGAAGTTACCAATTTTGCCAAAGGCGATGGAACGCCTCGTTTCAACCCCTTCTTTATTCCGAAAATGATCCTTGATATCGCTGCCGGGCATATTTCTATGCGGCACGGTTTCAGGGGTCCTAATTTCGCCGTGGTCAGTGCCTGTGCCTCTTCCACCAATGCTATGATGGAAGCATTTAATCTATTGCGCATGGGCAAGGCCGATGTAATTATTACAGGCGGTGCCGAAAGCGTGGTGAGCGAAGCCGGTGTGGGTGGTTTCAATGCCATGAAAGCATTAAGTGAAAGAAATGAAGATCCCAAAACTGCTTCCCGCCCTTACGATAAGGAACGTGATGGATTTGTTATGGGTGAAGCTGCAGGCGCGCTGGTGTTTGAAGAACTGGAACATGCATTAAAAAGAGGCGCCAAGATTTATTGTGAAATTGCCGGTTGTGGCGCTACTGCCGATGCCCATCATTTAACAGCTCCTCATCCCGAAGGGCTGGGTGCAAAAAATGTAATGATGCGTGCACTGGAAGATGCCGAAATGAATCCGGGCGATATCAATTATATCAATACGCACGGAACTTCAACGCCACTGGGTGATATCGCCGAAGTAAAAGCCATACTGGATGTATTTGGTGAAAAAGCATTCGACCTGAATATCAGTTCCACCAAATCCATGACAGGACATTGCCTGGGCGCTGCCGGAGTAATTGAAGCCATTGCCTGTATCATGGCAGTGCAGAATGATATTGTTCCTCCAACCATTAATCATTTTGTAGATGATCCGGAATTTGATGAAAGATTGAATTTCACTTTCTGGGAATCACAGAAGCGTACCGTTAATGCTGCCCTGAGCAATACTTTTGGTTTCGGCGGACATAATGCATGCACGATATTTAAGAAGTATGGTGGTGGTTGAATAGTGGTTGAATAGTGGTTGGATAGTAGTTGAATAGTGGTTGAATAGTAGTTGAATAGTGGTTGGATAGTAGTTGAATAGTAGTTGAATAGTGGTTGAATAGTGGTTGAATAGTAGTTGAAAGCAAGCTCCATTCAACAATTTTAAACTACCGTTCAACAACCGTTAAACAATATTTTCGCCCTCAATACTCTTTCCCAAAAAAATATACTAGTTTACCATTGTGGATTTCTGGAAAGTATTCTATAAGAAACATGAAGATCCTTCTTTCAAAAAACAACTGAAGGGCGTTCTGGGCTACGGTCCGGGCAATCTTTCGCTTTATAAAACGGCGCTTACACACCGTTCAATAAAAGATACGATCGACGAGAACAACGAAAGACTTGAATATTTGGGCGATGCTATTTTAAGTGCGCTTGTTGCCGACTATCTCTTTAAACGTTATCCCTACAAAGAAGAAGGCTTTCTTACCGAAATGCGCAGCAAAATGGTGAACCGTCAGCAGCTGAATGATATTGCATTGAAAATGGGATTAAAGAAGATCACGGTGTATAATAAATCCGATGCTTCACTTAAGAGCAGCCAGATTTTTGGAAACACACTGGAAGCCCTGGTAGGTGCCGTTTATCTCGATCGGGGTTATAAAAAAACAAGTCGCTGGGTAACCGAAAGAATTATTATCCCGCACATGTTCATGGAAGACCTCGAAATTCTCGAGATCAACCATAAGAACAAACTTTATGGCTGGGCCAATAAAAATGGCAAGCTGCTGGAGTTTGAGACCCTTAATGAAAGAATAGAGAACGGCCGCCGCTTGTTTACCATAGGTGCGGTAATAAATGGAAAAGTAATTGCACAGGGAAAAGCCTTCAATAAAAAAGATGCTTCGCAGATTGCCGCTCAATTAGCAGTGGAAAAACTTGGAATTGTAAACAGCGATTCAGTGGGAAACGAAACCTGAGCAAAAGCTTAATATTTACTTTTTCTCCTGGCAAAGTTCCACCAACACGCCTGCACAGGATTTAGGATGAAGAAAGCAAACCATCTTGTTATCTGCACCATCCTTCGGATTTTCATTCAGCAAAACAAATCCTTCTGAGGTTAGTCTTTTCATTTCCGCAACAATATCATCCACCTCAAACGCAATATGATGAATGCCTTCGCCTTTTTTCTCAATATATTTCCCGATCACTCCATCATCTTCCGATGATTCCAGCAATTCTATTTTCGTATCTCCTTTCCGGAAAAAAGCAGTGTTTACTTTTTCCGAAGCTACCGTTTCAGTTTTATAGCAGTGGGTATTCAGCAATTTTTCATATAAAGGCACAGCATCTGTTAATGATTTTACAGCAATCCCGATATGTTCAACTTTCAGCATAAAATTGTTTTGCAATTGGTAAAATTAAAGCCGGAAAGCTTATCCCGTTCAATAAGCACATATTAAGCGGTAATTTTGCACCATGCTTCAATTGCCCATTTACCTCGATCATAGTGCCACTACGCCCTGCGACCCTCAAGTTGTAGAAGCCATGCTGCCATGGTTTTCGAAGTTTTATGGTAATGCCGCCAGCAGGAGTCATTCCTTTGGCTGGCAGGCTGCAGAAGCTGTGGATATGGCGCGTGAACAAATAGCTGCCCTGGTGAATGCCGAACCCAATGAAATTGTATTTACCTCCGGCGCCACCGAAGCAGCTAACCTTGCCATTAAGGGCGTTTTTGAAGCGTATGCATCAAAAGGTAATCATATTATAACATGTGTTACAGAGCACAAAGCGGTTATAGATACCTGTAAGCATCTTGAAAAACAGGGAGCAGACATAACCTGGCTGGGTGTAAATGAAAAAGGAAACATCAACCTTGAAGAACTGGAATCATCCATTAAAAAGGAAACCATTCTTGTTGCCCTGATGTTTGCCAATAATGAAACCGGTAACATCATGCCTGTAAAAGAAGTGGGTGCTATTGCAAAAAAGCACGGTGTGATTTTCTTCTCAGATGCTACACAGGCAATTGGAAAAATTCTGGTTGATGTTCAACATGATGATATTGACCTTATGGCATTCAGCGCACATAAATTCTATGGGCCAAAAGGTATAGGTGCGCTTTATGTCAGAAGAAAAAATCCCAGGGTGAAACCTGCTCCGCTTTTGCATGGGGGAGGACATGAAAAAGGTTTGCGTAGCGGAACGCTGAATGTTCCCGGTATTGTTGGTTTTGGAAAAGCAGCTGAAATTGCAATGCAGGAAAGAGAAACAAATGCAATGCATTTTATTGTTTTGCGCGACAAACTTGAAAAGGAATTGTTGGCAACCGGCAATGTTTATATTAATGGTAATCCTGAACATCGATTGCCCCACGTAACTAATCTTTCTTTTAAGTCGGCGGAAAGTGAAGCTTTGTTAATGGGCATCAACAAGGAAATTGCCGTTTCAACAGGTTCGGCATGCACATCAGCATCGCTTGAACCATCCTACGTATTGAAAGCAATGGGAATTTCAGATGAACTGGCACACAGTTCGCTCAGGTTCAGCCTGGGAAAAAATACAACTGAAGAAGAAATAGATTATACAATAAAACGAATTCGCGAGGCGGTGGGCCTGCTGCGAGAAATGAGCAATGCATAAATAAAATAATTATTTTTATCAAGGTAAAAGAATTGAAAAATGGTAACAACAGATAATGCAATAAGGGTAACCGATAAAGCCAGGGAAAGGGTAATTCAACTGATGAATGAAGCAGGGTATGGAAATGATCCCGATTATTTCCTGCGCGTAAGCGTTGTAGGCGGCGGATGTTCTGGACTTAGTTATAAAATTGATTTTGATAACCAGCAAAAACCGGGCGACCAGGTTTTTGAAGACAATGGTATAAAAATAGTTACCGATCTTAAAAGTTTTTTATACCTGGTGAATACTGTACTTGACTTTTCTGATGGGCTGAACGGAAAAGGCTTCTTTTTCAATAATCCTAATGCCAGTCGCACCTGTGGTTGCGGTGAAAGCTTTTCGGTTTAATATATTTTCATTTCAAAATCAATCCCCGGCATCACGGGGATTTTTGCATATTAGCATTTGTTTTATAGCTATTGCAACCACCAAATACTTATTTTGCAGCCAATGTGGCCCATTTGTAAAAAAGAACTGAAACAATTTTTCAACAGCCTTACCGGTTATATTGCCATCATTGTTTTTTTACTGGTTAATGGCCTTGTACTTTTTGTTTTCCGTGGGAACATCCTTGAAAATGGATATGCTACCCTGGATGATTATTTTGCTTTTGCTCCCTGGGTTTTGCTTTTCCTGGCTTCCGCCATAACAATGAGAAGTTTTTCAGATGAATTCCGTAGCGGAACTTTCGAGATACTTCAAACCAGGCCTTTAACAAAATGGCAGGTGGTAAATGGCAAGTTCCTCGGAAGCCTGGTTGTTGCAGTGATTGCCATTCTGCCTACGCTTGTATATTATTTTACTGTCAATCACCTGGCATCCACTACAGGTATTGATGCAGGCAAGGCTACAGGCTCCTATCTTGGATTGTTATTACTTACTGCTGTTTTTATTTCAATTGGCATCTCTGTCAGCAGCTTTACTACCAACGCTGTTGTAGCATTTATTCTGAGTTTAATAGTTTCTGTTTTGCTGTATTTTGGTTTTTCTGCCATTAGCAAACTTCCTGTTTTCAGCAATGGAGCAGATTATTATATTGAAATGCTGGGTATAGATTTTCACTACCGAAGTATCAGTCGTGGTGTTTTAGATACAAGAGATATCATTTATTTTCTCAGTCTGATAGTGTTCTTTTTATTACTCACCAGGCAAAATTTAAGAAAGCGGTAATGATGAAGAATAATAAAATAAACTGGATCGTTTTACTGCTGGCACTTGTTGGCCTGAATATTCTTGCTTCAATATTTCATTATCGCATAGACCTGACCGAAGAAAAAAGATATTCTCTTACTGAACCTACTAAGGAACTTTTAAGAGGTCTGCAAGATCCTGTTCATGTTGAAGTTTTCCTGGAAGGGGAATTCCCGGCAGGATTTAGAAAACTTGCTGTTGGCGTTGAAGAATTTTTACAGGAAATGAAGGAGTATGGTGGTAATAATATTCAATACAGCTTCACTGATCCACTTGGAGGACTTGCAGATTCAACTGCAGCTTACCTAATTGATTCACTTGCTTATTTCTTCGATATTCCTGCCTTTACGCTCCAGGCTCCCGGTAAAGTGGGTGATGCCCAAACACAAAAGCTGGTTTTGCCAGGTGCCGTTATTCGGTACCGTGATACAGTTGTGGGTGTAAACTTATTAAAAGGCGAAATGGGACTGGGAACAGAGCCCGAACAACTGGCAGCGCTGTATAATAACATTGAAGCTTCCATGGAATTTAAGTTTGCCAATGCCATTCAAAAAGCAACAACAACCATTAAACCTTCTGTTGGTTATGCTTTGGGTAACGGTGAAGGTTGGGGCTATAATGTTGATGACATGGTGCGCACACTTATAGATCATTATCGCTTCGATACCATAAACATTTCCGAAGTTCCTTACATTCCCCCGGTTGATGCGCTTGTAATTGCCAAGCCCACCATTCCTTTTACCGATGAAGAAAAAATTAAGCTTGACCAATATGTAATGCATGGTGGAAAGATCTTCTGGATGATAGATAATATGTATGCCGAATTCGACAGCCTGTATAAATCACAGGGCTTTATTGCATTCGACAGGGGATTGAACCTTGAAGACCTTTTATTTAATTACGGTGTGCGACTGAACCAGAGCCTTTTGCAGGATATGCAATCAGATAAACTTCCGCAAATGAGTACGGGTGGCTCGGAGCAAATGCGACTGGTTGACTGGCCCTTCTTTCCCATTTTAAACGGAACACAACATCCAGTTACCAAAAACCTGGATGGAGTAAGATCTATGTTTCCAACTTTT
>JAEZCV010000196.1 GCA_023429985.1 Bacteroidota bacterium
TATGTGATAACAATTTAAATTCCTTAATTAGGTAAATAGGTCTCTCTCAATAAGTTTCGGCAAATAGATACGCCAAACCATTGCACCAAAGCAAATCTATTATATCCTTTAAGGTTGCTTTTGGTGCAATGCCTTTTTAAGGCTTTGGGTTTGTCATTCAAAAATCTTGTTTCCCGCTGATTTCCGCAGATTGAAACTCCCTGTTGATGTTTAAAGCATTCCCCTGCGCAGATCGCGCAGACGAGAATTTAAAAGGCAAAGTGATCTATGGATGCATTTTTTTCCTTTGTGCTCTTAGTTTCGGATCTGCGCAGATCTGCGCTGGTGCATTTTGCAACAAACAAATAACTTTCTTAATCCGCGCCATCCGCGGGAAATATTTTTTTGTTTCCCGCTGATTTCCGCAGATTGAAACACCCTGTTGATGTTTAAAACATTCCCTTGCGCAGATGGCGCGGATGAGAATTTAATAATACTGATCAATCCACAATCTTCCCCAGATTCTTTTGTATCCTCGATAAATGCGGACGTAAAGCATGCCTTAAGGTTTGCTTCACCACTTCTCCCATAGTTTTGCATTTTAAAAAAACATTGCTCTGGTAAAAATCTGCTATTTCCTGTTTTAACTGGTCGCGCTTTTCGGGGGTGGATATTACATCTTTCGACATAATATTCAACAGGTCCATGATGCGGTAGCGCGATGCTGCCATCCTGTAGGCGATAAGCGTTCTTTCCTCCGCCCTGTATTGTTCAATGGATTCTGTATTCAGTAATTGCAGGCTGAGTTCCACCAATGCACGGTTTTCTTTAAAAAATTGTGGCAGGTATAAATTTCTCCTGCCTTCATAAGATTGCTGGTCAAAATCAATAGCGCGTATGCGGTACTGGTAGTCTTCAATATCGGGCGTTACATTCACCACAAAATTATAACTGCGCATATCGCCCAGCAATCGTATAAAACACCTTTCATTGAATTTTACAAATTCCTTCGCCAGCCTGATCTTGTTGGTCTCGGGTTTGTTTAGGTAATCCGCAATAAATACATCGCCGGGCAAACCCGGAATGTGTTCTTCCACCAGCGTATCTCTTCCCGTATAAAATGTTATTCTGTTGGGTGAAAGTATATGTTCCAGTTCCAATCCATAAACCCTGGATGCATCTTCTTTTTTAATATAATAATGATCGTAATTATCGTTATAGCGGTTCACAATGCGTATGCGAAAAGGATTGGAATTACCAAAAGCACAATAATCTATGCGGGCTACATCCAGGTGTTTGGTAAAGCTATAATCACCTTCAGTTTTAAGTAATGCATAGATCTTCATAAGGCCATCCTTGATAAATTCCCAGTCACGCATATCATACAATGCCTTTTCCCATAAAGTGTCTTTCCCGGCCTTGTCCTTCAGCGGCACGGAATAAGTGATGTTCAGCAGGTCGTTATAACTTTCAGGTAACTGTATCTCGCGGCCATGGGTTTTGAGATAGGAGCGGAGCTGCCTGTTAATGGGAAAGAATGGTTTTTTCTTCGAGGGTTGATCGGGTTCCTGCATGCTTAAAATTAAGGGAAAGCATGAATTTGATTTTTTAATTGCAGAAAATAGGAGGGCGCCTTTATTAACCGGCTTCCATACCAGCTGAACATTTCGCCATCTACCAATAGAATTTGTGATTGGGTTAGCAAAGCCTTTAATTCCTCAACATGCTTTTCTTTAAAAGGAAAAGGCTCAGAGGAAAGCAGGATCATTGGACATTCCTTCAGATCCGATAATGCTATTTCCGGGTAACGCTGCAAATGCTGAAAAACATTTTTAAATCCTGCACGTTGCAACATGTCGTTGATAAAGCTGTCACCACCGATGGTCATGTAGGGATCTTTCCATATCAGGTAGGAGCAGGGGCCTAACTCACTGTTCAAACCATCGAGTTTAGAAAACTCATTCTGAATATAGCTGATAATGTTTTCTGCTTCTTTTTCTTTTCCTGTTATGTTGCCAATGCTTTTGATCATGGAAAGCGATTGCTCCAGGTTTTGAATATCGCTTACCCATACGGGAAATTCTTTGGCCAGCAACTCTATTTCTTCTTTCAGGTTTTCTTCTTTATTGGCAATGATAAGATCGGGTTGAAGTGAACGGATCTTTTGGATATGAAGATTCTTGGTGCCTCCAATTCTTGTTTTGTTACGAAACCAGGTACCAGGATGAATGCAGAATTTAGTAATGCCAATTACTTCGGCTTCAAGACCCAGATCGGCCAGTAATTCGGATTGTGATGGAACCACGGAAACGATCCTTCGTGGCTTATGTGAGAGAATTAACTTTCTTCCGGTTTGATCTGTGTATTCCGGCATGATAAATAAACTGGAATAATGAACGCCCGCAGGCTAAACAACTAAACCTGTCTGCGGCAGGCAGACGCCTAATCGCCTAAACATCTCAAGCTATCACCTTCCCCCTGCCTTTTTTCCAGGCAGGAGGTTCAGGAATTACTTCCAGCTTTTTAAAGGATAGGAAGTGGTGATAGGTTAACAGTCTTCGACGGACGGTTTTACCAGGTTTGGATTATTGGCTTTCTTAGGATCGGATACGGTTTTCTCAGGATTTGGATACTGGTCTTCTCAGGATTTGGATACGAGGCTTATAAAAAAGAGAAGTTGACTGATATTGGATTGATCTCAATTGGTTTTTCTAAGGATTGGATCAAGGATTTAATAGACGGTATTGAACTGTTTTGGTTTTTCGATCAGGAATTGAATCAATCAACTTCTGACACAAAGCTAAGGAAGTGAGGCACTCAGAACAATTGCAGAATTGCTCTATTTTGCTTCTATGGTATTTACTGTATTTGAAGCAAAACTTACGGGAACCACTTAGTAAAAAAACGCAAAGGGCTGTGTAGTTTCTACGCGGTCAGTTGGTATTTTTTCTTTATAAATGAAAGATGTGATATGGTGAAGGTTGATTTACAGTATTTTTAGTAATAAAAGTCCTGGTAAGTTTACGATAAATGCTTTGGATCATATAAAAAAACAATCTAAGTTAATGCTGGTAGTGAAAAATACTTAGTGGTAAATTCTGGGTGAATTGGCGACAGAATTTTAATAGGCGAAAACTGTTTTGAAAAGGTTTTGAGTGGAGTTTTTTTTGAACCACGAAGACACGAGGGCACGGAGGAACACAGAGATAATTGGGAAAATTGTGTTGAATCTTAAATCCGGGAAGAACACTTGTTCTTTGAGACAATCTGCGTGTTCCTCCGTGCCTTGGTGACTCTGTGGTTCAATTATTATTTCAGAACAAAAACCCCTTTCCCCAAATAACTAATTCTCAAATCAAGCCAGCGCCTGTATCACATCGTACTTCGTAACAATATGGAAATCCCCACTGTCATCCTTTGCCAGCACCGCACCATTTTCCTTATTGATAAGCGTTTTCAGTTTTTCAACTGCCGTATCATAAGCAACTACAGGAAATGCGTTCTCCATTACATGCTCAATCTTCTCCATTTTGATTTCAGGATTACTGAAAACTTTCTGGAACAATCCATTCTCACTAATAGAACCTATGATATCACCACCGTTCTTCATCACCGGTATATGTTCAATATCATATTTCTTCATCAGTTCAACCGCATCGGCTACAGACTGCGCAGGTTCTATGGTAATTAATTTCTGTTTGCCCCTTGCATTCACTACATCCTTAAATGATTTCACATCAAAGAATCCTCTTTCCGCCATCCACTGATCGTTATAAACTTTTCCTACATACCTGCTGCCATGATCATGCAGAATAGCAACAACAACATCACCATTCTTCAGTTTAGCTTTCATTTGTAATAAACCGGCTATACAGCTTCCTGCACTGTATCCACAAAAAAGGGCTTCTTCACGGGCCAGTCTCCTGGTCATTACCGCTCCATCCTTATCCGTTACCTGTTCAAAATGATCGATCACGCTCATATCGAAATTCTTAGGCACAAAGTCCTCACCAAAACCTTCCGAAATATAGGGATGCACTTCATTCATATCTATTTCACCTGTGCGGAAATACTTTGTAAGCAGGGAACCATAAGCATCAACAGCCCATATCTGTATGTTCGGATTTTTTTCTTTCAGGTACATGGCCGTTCCCGTAACGGTACCACCCGTACCAGCGGTTACAACCAGGTGGGTAATCCTGCCTTCGGTTTGTTCCCATATCTCCGGTCCAGTAGTTTCATAATGCGCCAGCCTGTTAGCAAGATTATCATACTGGTTCATTAAAAACGAATTAGGTATCTCTTTTTCCAGTCGAGCTGCAACAGAATAATAACTGCGCGGATCTTCGGGTTCAACATTGGTAGGACAAACAATTACTTCTGCTCCCAATGCGCGCAGGATATCTACTTTCGACTGTGATTGTTTATCGGTTGTAGCGAAAATGCATTTATACCCTTTCACTACCGCAGCCATGGCCAGTCCCATCCCGGTATTGCCCGAAGTACATTCAATGATAGTTCCTCCCGGCTTTAATTTTCCTTCTGCTTCCGCCACTTCCACCATTTTCAAAGCCATACGGTCCTTAATGGAGTTGCCGGGATTGAAATATTCCACCTTGGCAAAAACTTCACAGGGGAGGTCTTTTGTCAGGCGGTTCAAACGTACAAGTGGAGTGTTTCCAATAGTTTCTAGTATATTATTTTTTACATTCATGCAATCGCTATTTGGCCGCAAAAATAAAGGAAAGGAAGGCATTGGCCTAGGGAGGTTTAGTTGTGTAGGCGTTTAGTCGTTTAGTCGTTCAGGGGCGCCCTCGATTAAAAGTTAAAAAACATAATTC
>JAEZCV010000215.1 GCA_023429985.1 Bacteroidota bacterium
CACGGGAAGGGTATTGGCCATTTTAATAACCTGGTCCTGAGAATAGCCCGGAGCCTTAAAGGTGATCAGTGAATTGTTGATAGGCAGCTGGATTTCGTATTCTTCGTTTCCTGCCTCACCCGATTTAGATACCAGCGCTTTGTAACCATTGATCTTAATTACTTTTTGATCGCCTCCCATAAAAGGCAGGGCCAGCATACTATTTATAGAAGCCAGGAATGGAGAATTGCCAATGATCTCCAGTTCAATCAGGGCAGAATCAGAGCCATATTCCCTGTGAATAACAACTCCAAAAAAACCGGTTGAACCCGAAACATTATCCGCTTTTGTATTAGCGGTTTTCTCGCCCATTTTTGCAGGAAGAATTTTTAATAATTCCTTTCCTGTAATGATGTCAAGTTCCTGCAAAGCCTGTTGCATGGCAAATCTTGCTTCGTCTAATTTTCCTGCATTATAGGAAGCTTTTGCTTCTGCAACGGATTTATTGAATTCGGCCTGTGCCGATACGGTATACACTGTCAGCATGGTGGCAGCGCTTAGTAAAATTCTTTTCATAACATTATTTTTCACCAAGTTGATTTTTAATGGTTTCGATCTGGATGGTTTCAGCAGCTTTCATAAACTCCTGTTCATTTTTAAAATTAATACCCTGGTAGATCAGTAAGGATGATTGACCTAAAGGCACACTCATTTTATATCCCGATCCTTCATCATATTCAATAACTGCTTTAAAGCCCTGTATCTTGGTTTGTTTCCAGTTTTGTTCATTGCCCGAAGTTTGCATGTAGGCTGAATTGGAGAGATACATATTTACCGATTGCATCCATGCATTGTTATTGGCAATGGTAAATGAGAATTCCTGGTCTTCACCTATGTATTCCCTTTGAATGGTTAGACCTGCCCATCCAAAGCCTGTACTGGTAACCTGGTCAAGCGTGGAATCTCTTTCCAGGCCTGCAACGCTGGTGGGTAGTGCTGCCAGAATTTTTTTGCCTATTTCCATTTCCACTCCCAGCATGGCCTGCTGAATCGCATACCTTGCCTCGCTGTATTTACCACCCTTAAACGAAGTTTCTGCCTCCGACAGGTTGTTATTTACATCGGGAGGTGTTGCAATCAGCCCTTCTCCTTTGTTATTCGATGAACGGTTACGTGGAGCTTTGCCGGGTGTAGAGGGTGTTCCGGTACCTGCTGAGTTATTGTTGTTGTTGGTTCCAATGGCTTCATCGATCTTTTTATCGGCCAGTTTATCGGCCGCTTTTTCTGCTTTTTGTTTGATCTTTTTCAGGAAGCCCTGCGATTGAACATCGCTCATTACCATAAACGCTACTGCGCAGCAGATAATGATTTTGAATTGCCGCATATATTGAGTATTTAGTTGAGATGGCAGGTTACGGGAAGCGGTAATTCAGGCAGGATAGGATTGGAAAATTACAAAACTTAGGAAATCATGTGAATTTAATTATTCACATGAACTCAATTGCAATTTTCAATGTTCCAATTGTAAAATCAGCTGCATTAATAGATCTTCCCGCTTTCTTCATAGTCTATAAGAGTTGAAGCAGTATTCTTATCATACATGTTGGAATTTCCATTAATTACCGCTCTCAATAAATCATGTATTGTTATTACCCCTGCAAATTTTTCATTTTCATCGTAAGCCAGAAGGTAACGTGTTTTATGGCTGTTCATTAATTGCATGCACTGCTCGACAGTATTGTCAAAACTTACAACCGGAAGATCTGTGGTCATCACTTCTTCCACTTTTGTAGAATTACTTGCCCTCCCTTTTAAGATTACATTTCGACTGTAATCTCTTTCGCAAAATATGCCGCGGTATTCTTCATCATCCATTACAACCAGGTAGCTGAGATTAACAGAATTCAACAGGTTCAATGCATCCAGAACAAGGGTTTCAGGAGGAATGCTGTTAAAAGGTTTGGTTTTATTGTTCAGTATTTGCTTTACAGTATACATATTCCTGTTTTAAATAAAGATCGTGTTAAAGCGTGAAAAAAATATGAGCGCTGTCATTTCTTTTTATGATTGAACAGGAACATAGCTTAGGCATAATTTTTCCTGTTCTTCAAAAAACTTTATTATGGAAAAGATGAATGATCTTAATGATCTGTTGAAACATGAGATCATGGATCTCAGTTCTGCAGAGGACCAGATAATTGCAGCAATACCTGCCATGATTGAAAGAGCTAACGATCCGCAGCTCAAAAAATCATTGAAAGAGCATCTTAAAATTACCAGGGAGCAACGCAATCGTCTCGACCAGGTTCAACAATTAATGGGCATTGAAAACAACAAGGAGAATAGTGGATTATTAGGGCGCCTTTTTAAGAGTTCACAAACCTGCCTGGGTATGAAAGGAATAATAGAAGAAGGAAATAAAATTATGTCGGAAAATATGGACCAGGAAGTAATGGATGCAGCTATTCTTGCCGCTTCACAAAAGGTGGAGCATTATGAAATTTGCGGTTATGGAACAGCGCGCAGCTATGCACTGCAATTGGGATTGCTGGAGGTTGCCGACCTGCTGAGTCAAACGCTGGATGAAGAATATGAAGCCGACAGGTTGTTAACAAAAATGGCCGAAAGCCGTATCAATGCAGAAGCGGAAGCCAATGATTATCGCTATGAAGAATCGTCGAGGTCGGAAAATCGTTCGGGAGCGCGATCACAGGTTGAAAAACCTGAAATGGAATTGGCATCTACAGGAAGAAAAATGGCCGCTTCTTCTACAGGCAGGTCTTCGGCTGCTGTGGGCAGTGCTCCTAAAGGCGCTCATTCCAGAACCGGTGATTCACATGGCCGCAGTTCAACTTCAACAAAAAAAACATCAGCCAAATCTTCGGCTTCCCGTACTTCAGCCAATGGGCGAAGCAGTGGTCCGGGCCGGGGAAGTTCAAGAGGAAAATAGCTAAGCAGTTCTGGTCTCTCACAAAAGCCTGTTCAGGAATGAACGGGCTTTTTTGGTGAATAGTGAATAGTGAATAGTGAGTAGTGAGTTTGTGAGTAGTGAACATGCCTGCCTGCCGGCAGATGGTGAGTGGTTTCCTGCAGAATAAATGAGGGAACGGGAGTGAGGATGCAGGGTTGTGAATATTTTTATCATTTCAATGATACCTGGCCCATTTCAATTTTTGTATATTCGCTTTCGACCATTCACTACTCACTATTCACCATTCACTATGAAAATCCTCCTCCTTATATCGCTGTTTTTTTACTCCACCAGTTATTCACAGGGCCAGGTTAAGGTTAGCGTCAGCAATTTTGAAAATGATAAAGGCGTATGTTATACCTGTGTGTTCAACAGTGAAAATTCTTTTAAAGAAATGAAGGCTTTGCAATGCAGTACTACCAGCATCACTAATAAAACATCAGAGGTTGTGTTTAATGCATTGCCCGATGGGGAATATGCCATTTTTGTATTTCATGATAAAAATGAAAATGGAAAAATGGATAAGAATTTTTTGGGTATTCCAAGTGAAGGTTATGGTGCTTCGCAAAACAAACTTCCTTTTGCTGCCGCGCCTAAATTTGAAGCCAATAAATTTTCGGTGAAGAAAAATGTTGTTGTAACGGCAAGAATCCGATTAAGGAATATTTAATCTTCGTGCTCCTCCGTGCCTATGTTCTTCCGACGTTCCACTCAATTAAGGACCACGGCGGCACAAAGAAACACAGAGGAATTTCAACATCTCATTTATCAACTGTAAATTCCACACGTTCATTTAATTTTAAGAATGAGAATATTCCTGATCCTTTTATTATTTCCTCTCTTCAGCTCATCTCAAAATTTTTCTTCAACAGAAATTGCACGCTATAAAAAGCAGGCTGCAGATGTTGAAATTATTGTTGACAATTACGGCATTCCTCATATTTATGGTAAAACCGATGCCGATGCCGTTTTTGGGTTGATGTATGTTCAATGCAAACAGAATTTTAAAAGAGTGGAAAGAAATTACCTGGAAGTAATGGGCCGGCTTTCAGAAATAGAAGGCAGCAGGTATTTATTACAGGATTTGCAAATGCAATTGATCTACGATACAGCTGCTGCAAAAGCCGATTATATTAAAAGTCCTGCATGGCTAAAAAATCTCCTTCATGCTTTTGCCGATGGCATTAATTATTATTTATACCTCAACCCACAGGAAAAGCCTGCCGTACTGAAAAAGTTTGAACCCTGGTTCCCGCTGATGTACACCGATGGCAGTATTTCTGCAACGCAAATGGGTGGATTAAAACCCGAAGACACCAGAAAGCTCTACTTTGATTCCTCAAAAAATCTTCTTGGATTTCAATCAGATGTTTTTTCAAACAGGCAGGAGCAGCTCAATGGTTCCAACGGATTTGCCATTGCACCACATTTAACCAAAAATGGCAATGCGATTCTCTATATCAATCCTCATGTAACTTTTTATTACCGCACCGAAGTGCATATGGTGAGTGAAGAAGGATTAAACGCTTACGGTGCTGTAACCTGGGGCAACTTTTTTATTTACCAGGGATTTAATGAAAGCTGTGGCTGGATGCATACTTCTTCCTATGCCGATGTTGCAGATTTATATATGCAAACGGTATTTGCCGACAAAAATGGGATCGCCTATATATATGCAGGACATTGGAGACCTGTCAGGAATAAAGAATTAATTATTCCTTATAAACAAAGAGATTCTGTTTTAAATTTTCATGTAACAGCTTATTATACACTTCATGGCCCTGTTATGGGAATTAGAGATGGAAGGTGGTTAAGCCTGAAAGAAAGAAATCGCTCAATGGATGCACTGCAGCAATCCTGGTTAAGAACAAAGGCAAATTCTTTCGCCGAATTCAGTGCTGTAATGGATATGCGCTCCAATAATTCAAACAATACGGTTTATGCCGATAACCAGAAGAATATTGCCTACTGGCATGGCAATTTCATTCCTGTTCGCGATACAAATTACAACTGGGCCTTACCGGTAGATGGAACTAGTCCCGTCACGCAATGGAAAGGGGTTCATAAAGTAGAAGAAACGGTGCACATAATTAATCCTGCATCCGGATGGATCCAAAATGCCAACTCAACACCATTTACCGCTTCGGGCCCGAGCAGTCCTGATAAAGCTAATTATCCCGCGTACATGGCTCCCGAAGGTGAAAATGCAAGAGGTTTAAACGCCGTACGTTTATTATCATCGGCGAAAGAAATAGACCTGGAAAAGATCATTTCCATTGGTTATGATAATTACCTGGCAGCATTCGATTTGTTACTTCCATCTTTGTTCGGTGCATATGAACGCCTGCCTGAAACAGACAGTTTGCGCATAGCTTTGGAAGGACCCATGGCTGAATTAATGCGGTGGGATAAGCATGCATCCTACAATTCAATAGCTGCCACGCTTGCAATAGAATGGGGAACAATAATGTTGCGTTATCTTCCACCTGCCCAAACCGACAGTGAGGCTACCAGTATGGTGGATCGTTATATTTCCCTATCCAAAAAACTGGATGGAATTCAGCAATTAAAAATATTTCAGCAAACAATAGATTTTCTGGAATCCGAATATGGAAGCTGGCGTGTTGCATGGGGAGATATCAATCGTTTTCAGCGTAATGCGGCTAGCGAGAATTCGGGCTTCAGCGATAATGAATGGAGCCTTCCGGTGGGATTGGCCTCAGCAGCCTGGGGTTCGCTGCCGTCATATAACAGCAGGCGTTTCCCTGGTACAAAATACCGCTATGGTGTTTCAGGAAACAGTTTTGTAGCAGCGGTTGAATTTGGAAAAAAGTTGCGTGCTAAAACTATTATTACCGGAGGTGCCTCATTCGATCCATCATCGCCGCATTTCACCAGCCAGGCCGAAGGATTTATTAACGGGCGGTTCAAGGAAATAAATTTTTATAAAGAAGATGTTTTGAAAAATGAATCCGGGAGGTTTCATCCCGGAGAAGAAAAAGCATTTAAATAATAATAGCGGCCCTGTGGCCGCCTTCCGGAGTTGCTGCCGGTTATAGATTCAATTGGAATGAAACCGGAAATCAATGGTTATTTTATTCAACACATTTTAAATAAACCACGAAATTGATAAAATACAGGTTATGCCTGTGGCGGGTTTTGTGCTGGCATAAATATTTTAAATTTTCCCGGGTAAAGACGAAAAGCACAATATGGATAAGAAGCCGGTTTTATTATATGCAGAAGACGACCTGGATGATTTTGAAAGCCTTAAAGATGCCATTGGGCAACTGACTGACAATGCTGAACTCCTCCAGGCTAAAAACGGCACTGAGGTCATCAGTATGCTCGAAAACGAATTAGTTGATGATCTGCCCTGCATAATAATTCTCGACCTGAATATGCCCATCATGAGTGGGAAGGAAGTATTGACATGGTTAAAGAAAGAAGACCGTTTTAAAAATATCCCCATCATGGTGTTTACAACATCTTCACGGGAAGAGGATGTAAAGCTTTGCCAGGTACATAAATGCACATTTTTCCGCAAACCAACCCTTTACCGCGACCTGCTGCACATTGCCCAGACCATGCTTGATATGTGTGAGGGAAAGAGCTGACAATATTTATCTTGCATACATGTACGTAAAGGAGCAGTCCATTGTAAGAAAGATCTGGGGCAAGGGAGATACCATACTTTTTATTTTTGCCGGTGCTGCTGCCGAATTTGCACTGAATAAAGCTGTGGACTGGTTATATTTTACAGGCAGGCTTCCCCATGATCCCTTAGGCCGGTTATTTTCCACAGTAAGTTATGCAAGGAAAATTGTATTTTCTTCCACCGATCAGGCGCATAAGGCAATTGATGCCATGAAGGCCATTCATGCCGGTGTGGAAAAAAGCCGCGGTGCGCAAATACCCGATTGGGCTTACCGCGATGTTTTATTCATGCTGATTCATTATTCCATTGCTGCTTTCGAATTGCTGGAGAGAAAACTTAACGATGAAGAAAAGTCCGAAGTCTTTGACGTTTTCTATCGCATGGGAAGCAGGATGGGTTTAGTAGGACTGCCGGAAACTTATCCGGACTGGCTGGTGATGCGGGAAGAGCATATGCGTAAGAATCTTCAACCCTCGGCCTATACAAAAGACCTTTTTCTACAATATAAAAAGCACCTGGGCAACTTTAGATATTTTGTTTTGAAACAGGGACAGGTACTCGTAGTGCCTTCTTTGGTGAGAAAACTATTAAAAATGGGAAATGTATCCCTTTTACAACCGGTTGTGCCTTTGTATAAATTGTTAAGGTATTTTAAACTCGACTGGGTTTTAAAGAGCATTCTGTTGCCTTCGGCGTATAAAAAGCAGATCAGGGACCTGGATGTGGTAAAATAAAAAAGAGGCCCTAAGGACCTCCTTTTTTACCAGGTTTGTTCAACCT
>JAEZCV010000015.1 GCA_023429985.1 Bacteroidota bacterium
ATTAAGGACTGATAACTACAGTCCTTAATTTCTTCATCCATTAACTCTTTAAAATTCAAATATATGAAAAGCCAAATTTTTTATTTACTAGGCTTAAGCCTCGTAATATTTCAATCCTGCAAAAAAACTGATCTTGAACTTCCGGAAAGTCCTGAGCTCCTTACTGTTGAAACAGGTAGTGTTCAAACCCAGATAGGATGGACTAAAAGCAGTACAGAGGAATACATTTATTCTACCATCATTAATGAACCAGAAATTTTATCAACAATTGTTTCTAACGGACTTGTATTAGTTTACAAATCTGAAAATGGCGCAATGCAATCTTTGCCATTTCAAAGCGGCGGTCAAACCTGGAATTATAGTGTTAACAGAGGGAAAATAGAAGTTATGGTTTCATCAAAAGAGATTCCCTCAGGTAATATTTCTTTTCAATATATAATTTTCCCGGTTGAGCAACTTCAGAAACTTGAAGATCAAAAGATTTCAAGAGAGGAATTGATTGATCTTCCTTTCAGTTCTGCGAAAGAATTAAATAAATAAAATAAAAAAAGAGTTTAGAAAACTAAACTCTTTTTTTTGCTTTTTTATTTTGGAATAAAAACTTCAATCATTCCCTTAGTTTCTCCTCGTCTTGGGGCTGGAAATGAATCTATTTTGTGGTAATGCGATAACAAAGAATCACGAACTCTGAAGGGATAAAAATTATTAAGCGTAGGAATGTGTTCAAACAAAACCAGGTTGTATTTTTTATTTTTTATTTTTGTTTCGTACATTTTTGCTTCCTTATTAAACATAGCCACACCTAAATGGTGCCATAAAGGAATTTCTGGTCCCGTTTCTAGTGTATAGGGAATTTCCACCGCAAGAGGAGTAAGTTCAGTAAGATTCAAAACAGAAAGAGGTTGGTTGTTTTGAACCATATCCATATTCATCAACCGCTGCAAACCATCAACTGTTTGCTTTGGCATATATATTTTTTCAAAAGATTTTAGATTGCTGTAAATCCATTCCGACATTGGCAGATCAGTAGTATCGTTATCTATCATGTAAGTTTTCCGGTTTACTATATTTTCTGTTGTTTCAGTTTGAGCCGTTTCAGTTTTAGGGAAAGCTCTTTCCACTATTCTCTGGGTATATTTCCAGAACACGCCACTCCACCATAACAACACACCGAATAAACCAATCAGTAAAAATTTTGTTCTTGAAAAGTTTATTTTAAAATACCGGTTCAGGAATGTAAGGAGAAATGCAAGTGAAAAGCTGTGAAAGAATATATTATTATCAGGAGGGGTATAACTTGTAACCTGCAAAATGGAAGCTTCGGCCAGAATACCCAGGGTGAGGAGAAGAAAGAACGCATCTTTTTTGACAGCCAGGATTTCTTTAAGGTTTTTATATGATGCTACTATCAATAGAAGAATGATGAATAAGTAAAATTTGATCCACTGGGAGTTTGTGAAAAATTCATCAATTATTTCAAAAGTTGAAATTCTGGAAATATGTGGTGACTGTCCGAAATTGAACCAATAAGTGAAATTATATCTGGTTAGAGGTGCAATAAAAGCAAAAGCAATTCCTATAAAACATCCCAGAAAAATAATAAGAGGGATAATTTTTTTTATAGTAAAACAGTGGTACAAAAGCAATGCAATTGAGAGCATTAGTGCCAGTCCACCTCCGTCTTGTTTTGTAAAAACTGAAAAAAAAATAAAAAGCGCACTTAAAAATAACCACAGCCAATTTGGCTTGTGCATGAAAATATACCTGGTTAAAAACGCCAGTCCTGCCATTTGATAAACAATAACCGTATGGTTATACCATGGCCAGAAATTAAAAAAGGAGAAAGAAATGCAGTACAATACTACTGACAGGAAGCGAATTCCGGGTTGAACTGAAATATTTTTAAGAATTGCCCGGAAAGCCAGACCAGAGATGATATTAATGAAAACCTGCGCTTTTACAAGTGTTATCATCTGGGCACCAAATATTTTAAAGAATGTGGCCGGTATAACCCAATACATATAACCTAATGGCATCCCGAAATCTTTGTATGGAATCTGACCGAGACTTAAACGGTAAGCACCTTCCCAGGAAAGAAAAATGTTTACCCTGTAGGGAAAAGAAAGGAATAGGGGTATACAAGCTAAAATGATTATCAAACCTATTTCGGCAACAGAAAATAATTTAACACGGCTGGTTTTGGTATAAGACTGAATCATTGCTTTGATTTGGATGGCGGCCAAGATATAAAATGAATTACGATATTAATAATTAAATGAGATTAGTTGCTGAATGCTATGGGGTTTAATGGAGAACTTATATTTTTACCCCAGTAAAATAATTAAGGCAGTGGCTTATTTGAAATTATTGCGGCCTAAAGACTGGGCTAAGAACCTTTTTCTGTTTATTCCTTTGTTTTTTTCGGGGAATTTATTTTCCCAGGAAGTTTATCCTTATCTTTTTTTGGGGTTTATTGCCTTTTCATTTATTGCAAGCAGTATATATATAATTAATGATTATCGTGACATTGCTGATGACCAAAAGCATCCTGTAAAATCAAAAAGACCTTTGGCATCGGGAGCGGTGAGCAAAAATGCAGCTTTAATTATTTGCGGGTTACTGATTTTATTTGGTTTTGTTGCAGGCTACCTGGTAAAGGAAAAATTCCTGTTTGTCCTAGCTATTTATTTTTTTTTAAACCTGGCTTATTCATTCGGGTTGAAGACAATTCCTATCCTGGATATAATAATTGTGGCAATTGGTTTTGTTTTAAGGGTTAAAGGAGGGGCAATTATTGCCAATGTTGGATTATCAGAATGGTTGAATATAATGGTGTTTTTGCTTGCTTTATTTATGGCGATTGGGAAAAGGAGAGATGATGTGCTATTAAAACTTTCTTCAGGTACCGATATGCGCAAGTCTATAAAAGGATATAACCTGGAATACCTGAATGTGGTTTTGTCGTTGGTTTGCGCGGTAATAGTTGTTGCATATTTTATGTATACCATGTCGCCGGATGTGCAAAAAAGCCTTGCAAATATGGGACCCGCTGGAACAAATCCAGGTACAGGAGCATACCGGTTATACTATACCTGCCTTTTTGTTTTAGCAGGAATAATGCGATATTTACAGATAATATTTGTGCAGGCCAGTTCCGGGTCGCCTACCAAAATTCTGTATAAGGATAAATTTATTCAAATTACCATTCTCCTTTGGATCGCCAGTTTTTACCTCATAATATATACAAGAGATATAACCATTTTTAAATGATGAAGAAAAGGATTGCAAATTGGGGGAACTATCCTGTGAAGGAAACTGATATAGGTTCTTTCACTTTTGATAGTCAGCTAAAAGATGCATTAAAAGGAAAGCAAAATATTATTGCAAGGGGAAACGGCAGGTGTTATGGCGATGCTTCCTTAGGAGAGCATACCATTTCCACACTTAAATTTGATAAGATATTGTCCTTTGATACAGACAAAGGAATTATTGAATGCCAGTCGGGCATTACACTGGATAAATTACTTGAAGTTATAGTTCCGGCAGGTTGGTTTTTGCCTGTAACTCCTGGTACAAAATTCATTACCATAGGTGGCGCTGTAGCCAGCGATATTCATGGAAAGAATCATCATGTTGACGGATCATTTTCTGCTCATGTTCTTGAAATGGAAATGATTCTGGCCGACGGATCAATTATGAAATGTTCTCCAGTTGAAAATTCTGATCTCTTCTGGGCTACCTGTGGGGGAATGGGGCTATCAGGTATTATTACAAATGTGAAATTTGATCTGAAAAGAATCGAAACATCTTACATAAAGCAAAAGCAGTTAAAAGCCAAAAATCTCGACGAGGTTTTAGAACTTTTTGATAAGCACAAGGATTATACTTATTCTGTTGCCTGGATCGACTGCCTTAAAAAGGGAAAAGAATTTGGCAGAAGTATTTTAATGTTAGGGGAACATGCAAAATTGAATGACCTAAGTGCAAAAAGGAAATCCGATCCATTAAAGCTGCCCGCAAAAAGAAAGATCCGGTTCCCTTTCAATTTACCCTCATTCGTATTAAACAGGTTTACTGTAAAGGCATTTAATTTTCTATTCTATCACAAGAATTTTAAAAAAGAAATTAATAGCGTGGTTTCCTACGAACCATATTTTTATCCCCTGGATGCAATCCTGGACTGGAATAAAGGATATGGAAAAAAGGGATTTGTGCAATACCAGTTTGTTTTACCATTGGAAAGTAAACAGGGGTTGATAGAGATATTAAAAAAGATAAGTGATGCCGGAATGGGATCCTTCCTTGCTGTATTGAAAGTATTCGGGAAACAAAATGATCTCATTTCCTTTCCTTCGGAAGGGTATACATTAGCACTTGATTTTCCTGTTCGCTCTAATTTGTTTGCATTCCTTGATGAACTGGATGAAATTGTTTTAAAATATTCCGGGCGGATATATTTGTCAAAAGATGCAAGAATGAAGCCCGAAGTTTTTTGGAAAAGCTATAGCAATGCAGGAGATTTTGTAAAAATACTAAAGAAGTATAATCCTCAGTTCAGGATCAATTCAGTTCAGGGTTCAAGACTTCACATTACTCAATTTTGATTATGCCCACCGTACTTATTCTTGGTGCTACTTCCGATATTGGAATTGCTGTCGCCAGAAAATTTGCCTCTGAAAAATTTGATGTTCAACTTGCTGCCCGTGATATAAATAAACTAGGGCCTGCCTGTTCCGACTTTAAGATCCGATATGGGGTAAATTGTTCGGCACATTTATTCGATGCACTCAACTTTGCATCTCATCAAAATTTCTATAATTCTCTTGAGCAAAAACCCGATGTATGTGTTTTCGTGATCGGATATATGAATGATAACGATACAGTTTTGAAAAGCTGGGAGGAATCGAAAAAAACAATTGATACTAATTATTCTTCAGGAGTATCAATCTTAAATGTTATTGCAGAAGATTATGCTTCCAGACAACAAGGTACTATTGTCGGTATCAGCTCTGTTGCAGGTATCAGGGGTAGACAAAGTAATTTTATTTATGGAAGTTCAAAAGCTGCATTCACAGCTTATTTATCGGGTTTAAGAAACCGTTTGTTTCACCACAAAGTTCATGTGCTTACAGTTTTACCTGGATTTGTTAATACAAAAATGACAGAGAATCTTAACCTGCCAAAAATTTTAACTGCGGAACCGGATGAAGTTGGGAATGCAATTTTCAAAGCTGTTCAGAAACGGAAAAACGTAATTTACGTAAAGTGGTTCTGGAGGTGGATCATGCTAATAATCAAACTTATTCCTGAATTTATTTTTAAATCAAAAAAGCTTTGAAGAAAGGGTTAGCACTTTTCGATTTTGATGGTACCATTACCAGTAAAGACAGTTTTATAGAATTCATAAAGTTTAATAAAGGCTGGTTCAGGTACATAGCCGGAATGGTTATTCATCTGCCAATACTTATTTTATATAAACTAAAACTTTTCTCTAACCAAAGAGCCAAGGAAATAATTATAACTCATTTTTTCTCCCATACAAAAGTTGAAGAATTTTCAGCTGTTTGCAATGCTTTTTCAAATTATGTTATTCCTAAAATTGTCCGGCCCAAGGCTATTCAGGAAATATCGAAATTAAAAGAACTGGGATTCAGAATTATTATTGTGTCGGCTTCTCCCTTGAACTGGATTAAGCAATGGGCTGATGAAAATAATATAGAGTTGATTGCAAGTTGCCTTGAAACAAATGAAGGAAAAATTACTGGGCGGTTAACAGGGAAAAATTGTCATGGTATAGAAAAAGTAAGACGAATAAAAGAGTCTATAGACTTAAATGAATATAGAGAAGTTTACGCCTATGGCGATACCAGCGGAGACCTTCACATGTTAGAGCTGGCGCATAAAAAGTATTACAAGCCTTTTAGAGATTAAAGATTTCCGGCCTTTAGTTGTTTTACAGCATAGTCGCAGGCTCTTGCTGTTAATGCCATATAGGTAAGCGAAGGGCTTTGGCAAGGTGAAGATGTCATACAACTTCCATCGGTAACAAAAACATTTTTCACATCATGCATCTGGTTCCATTTATTGAGAACTGAAGTTTTTGGATCATTGCCCATTCGGATCGTTCCCATTTCATGTACACAGGCACCGCCAACCGTTTTATAATTGTAGCCTTCAACTTCAGAAAATCCGGCAGCTTTAAGCATTTCCACTGCACTTTCTTCCATATCATTTCTCATAGCATTTTCATTGTCACCAAATTCAAAAGAAATTTCTACTAACGGTAATCCCCACTTGTCTTTCTCCTTACCTGATAATTTTACTTCATTGTTAAAGTTGGGTAATGTTTCTCCCCAGGCGCCCATCCACATTGTCCATGGACCAGGTGTTGTAAGTTGGTCTTTAAAATCTTCACCAAACCCGTTTATTTTGTTCATACCATCCTGCCAGCTCATTCTCTCTGCATCTGCCTGAAAGGCAAAACCTCTTAAATAATCAGTTCTTTTTGATTGTTCGTCAATATTTCTGAACCTGGGAATATAAATGCCGTTTGGTCTACGGCCAGAGTAATAGTATTCCTTAAAACCTTCATGGACACCTACAGCGCCAACACGATGGTGATGATCCATTAAGTTATGTCCAACCTGGCCGCTTGAGTTCCCCAAACCATCTGGGAAGTATGGCGATGTGGAATTCAGTAGGATAGATGCACTGGCGATAGTAGAAGCGTTCAGGAAAATTATAGAAGCAAAAAATTCAAAGGTTTTATGAGTTAAAGAATCTATTACTCTAACACCTTTAGCTTTTTTAGTTTCCGGATCATAAAGAATTTCTGAAACAATTGCATGTGGCTTTATGGTTAGATTACCCGTAACTGCTGCACTTGGAAGAGTAGCAGAATTACTACTAAAATAACCACTGAAAGGACAACCTCTACTGCAAAGATTCCTGTATTGGCAAGGTCCACGTCCATGTAAGGCCTGGGTAAGATTAGCGGTTCGACCTATTGTTACACAACGATTACCGAAATGCCTGGCAACTTCTGTTCTAAAATGTTTTTCCAGAATATTCATTTCCATTGCAGGTTGAAATTCTCCATCCGGCAGTTGTTTTAATCCTTCTGGTGATCCGCTTATCCCGGCAAATCTTTCAACATGATCATACCAAGGGGCAAGATCTTTATACCTGATGGGCCAGTCAACGGCAATGCCTTCTTTTAAATTGGCTTCGAAATCGATATCACTTATACGGTAGCTTTGACGACCCCAAACCAGTGAGCGCCCACCCACCTGATAACCCCTGATCCAATGAAAAGGTTTATCCTGGATATAAGGGTGCTCTTTATCTTTTACATAAAAATGCTTGGTTGCTTCATTGTAACTGCTGCTCTGAATAGGATTTTCTTCTTCATCCTGCCTGGTTTTTTGGAGGCGGGATTCAAATTCCCAGGGATGTTTCATGGCAGTTGGGTAATCTTTAATGTGTTCAACATTCCTGCCTCTTTCCAATACAATTGTTTTCAAACCTTTTTCACAAAGTTCTTTCGCTGCCCATCCGCCACTTATTCCGGAACCAATGACAATGGCATCATAAGTGTTTTCTGCTTTACCCCTGGTGTTGATATTTTGCTTTGGTTCACCCATTTCTTATTATTGAATTGCCCATGATTTTTGTCCGGGTTCAAGTTTAATAATTGATCTGAATTTGCCGGGAATATAGTCATATGCAAGACCATTTGTAACTCCTTCCATAGAGGTGCAGTATCCTATTACAGTAAATTTCTTGAGTGTTGAAAAAAAGGAATCACCCAAAAGTTTTGCTTCAACCTTTCCAATAAATCCACCTGGAGATTTTCCTTTTTCTTCAAAGTGAGTAAGAACAGCAATTTTTTCCTGTTGTGAACAGAACATAAATGATTTATTGAATTGTTGTTGGGTCCAGTCCACCAGGTCTTCCAGACCTTCAAGGAAATTATTCTGAGTTTGAGTGTTGGCTGCATTCTTTACCATATGATCAATAAAATTTCCCACTCCGGCTTCCATAGCTCCCGGGGATTGGGTTTTGGGTATAATTGTTTCAGCCAGGTGAGCAATCAGGTCTTTATGTTTGTCAAGGATTTTAAGATCCGGAGTTTTGTAAATATTATAAGACCTGAATCCAAGGTAAGAAATGGCAGATGCGCCTCCCAAAATAAAAATTCTCTTTATTGCAGTCCTACGGTTCATTTAATATCAGGCATAAATATAATCATCAAAATTGCATTTGCCAGAATAACTAATTGATTTTTAAGAACATTACTTTTAACTGTCACTATTTTTATTTATATATCCATGTCATATTAAAATATATTACTTTTGGATGCTAATATCCTTAAGAAGTCCTATCCGGTATCCACTGTGAAATCCCTCTTTTTTTCACCCATTTTTACTCTTAAATGCTACATATGAAATTAAAATGTACACTACTTCTTATTGTATTAGCCTTGCTATTTACAAATTCTTCTTTAGCTCAAAGCACCGATGATTACAGGAGTAATTTTACAACTACAGGTCTTTGGTCGGCTATTGGAAGCTGGGAACGCTATAATGGAACCATATGGGAACCGGCTCCCGCTGCTCCAACAAGTGCTAATGGTGTTATAACCATTCAGGCTGGTGACAGTGTAAGGATTAATTCAAGTATAACCATCGACCAAGTAGTTATTGAACCAGGAGCTGTATTATCAGTTGTTAATGGTGCAGGCACGGTAAGTATTAATGATGTTGCCTTGGAGGACGATATTATTGTAAATGGCCGACTTTATGTTTATGGGTTTAGCACACTGGGAGGTACAGGAAGTGTAATGGTAAATAGTGGGGGTTTAATGAATGTTACTACCCTTGGTGTTTTATCTGCAAATACTACAATTAGTGCAGGTGCCGACTTATTATTTTACGGGTCAACACCAGTGGTATCAGATGCAGTTGTAACAAATAATGGAACAATTAGCTGGGGGCCTAATAATTTAAATCTGAATAGCGCTACCATTATTAATAATGGTGACTTTAATGCGGCTGGTGATAATACTATAGGCGGAACTGGTGGTTTAATAACAAATAATGGCAATTTTAGTAAACTAGGCGGAACAGGAAATACTTCCATAGCAATTCCTTTTACAAACGTCGGAGTTGTGAATATAAATACCGGTACGCTTTTAAATACTACAGCAGCTGCGATATTTACAAACACCGGAACTATCAATTTTAATGGAACATCATTTGTGAATAGTTCAGGAACTATTAATTTTAATGTTGGATCTGTTATAAACGGTGTATCCACATTATCCAGTATAAGTGGTCCTTCACTTATGGTAATTAATGAAAATCTCAGTTTCACCAATGTTAGCATAACGGCAGGTATAATCAATGGATTAGGGTCTTTAACCATTCCTGGTATACTTACATTTAATGCAGGAACGCTTGGAGTTCCAACAGTTTTAAGTGCCGGCGCGGTAGGTAATTTGGGAACCACAACAAATAAAACCATTAGTGCAGATTTTATAAATGATGGAACAATCAATTGGCTTAATGGAAACATTACTCTGGCAAATGCTACTCTCACCAATAATGGAATTATTGAAGAAGCTTTTACTGCTAACTGGGCATTTTTGAATGGTGGTGGTGTAAATGAAGTTGTTAATGCAGGAGCGATCAACAAAACCTCTGCTTTTTCTCTTACAAACAATTTGTTAGTACCTATAACAAATAGTGGAACTTTAAGTGGAAGTGGGACATATTTATTTACGGGTGGATTAACTAATAACCCTGGCGCAACTTATGCTCCTGGTGAAACGAGTGATCCTGCAATTTTAACGGTAAGCAACCAGGCTATTTCAGCAAATAGCACGGTAGATATTGAAATCGGAAGTTCTCCTGTTCCCGGAGTTGGCCAGGATCTATTAACAATAAGTACAGGAGGTGTTACACCACTTGCCGGAACATTAAATGTAACTCAGGACCTTACAGTTCCGGGTGGCCCTTTAGGTTTCTATACAATTATGACAACTGCGGGCACTTTCTCCGGTAATTTTACCACCATAAATCTTCCTACTAATTTTACATATGCAGGAATAGTTGGAGGAAATACAGTTCAAATTGAGAAGATTGCTATATTTCCTTTGCCGGTGAAATGGGGAATATTTAAGGCTATACCAAGAGAGAATGTAGTTAAAATAAATTTCTCTACTTTATTGGAAATAAATACAAGCCATTTTATTATAGAACATTCTCTGGATGGGCAACAATATTCAGCTATAGCAAGTATTCCTGCCAGTGAAAATTCAGAAGTGGAGAACTTTTACAGCTTCCAACATAACCAACCAAATCTTTCAAAGAATAATTTTTACAGGATCAAACAAATCGATCTTGATGGCAAATTCATTTATTCAGAAATCAGGATGGTAAGTTTTACAGATAAGGCAATTTTAGTAAAAGGGTTTCCGAATCCTGTTTCCGATGTGCTTTATTTATCTGTTCAGGATGAATTATTTACAGTTCAATTGATGAATACTTCAGGTGTTGTTATCAAATCAATTCGACTGGCTCCAGGCCTTACAAAAGTGAATGTAAGTGATTTGCCATCTGGTGTTTACATCATGTCAATTTTCCAGGACAATAAGTTTATCAATTCACAGAAGTTGATTAAAGAATAATCGATCATATCAAAATGAAAGGCGGCCTTAGGGCCGCTTTTTTATTGCCTGGTTTT
>JAEZCV010000042.1 GCA_023429985.1 Bacteroidota bacterium
GTGAATAGTGAGTAGTGAATAGTGAGTAGTGAGTAGTGAGCAATGATTGACCATTGACTATTGACTATTCACTATTGACCATTATCCTTTTCCCCAACGATATCCACCCGAATCAAATCCCGCAAGGTCTATCACCCTGTCAACAACGGTGGCTGCTGCTTCTTCGATTGTTTTTGGGTTGGAATAAAATGAAGGTGTTGCCGGGCAAATAATTCCGCCTGCAAGTGTAACCGTTTCCATGTTTTTAATGTGCACGAGGTTGTAAGGCGTATCGCGGATCACGCAGATCAGTTTTTTTCTTTCCTTTAACATAACATCGGCACCACGGGAAACCAGGTCGTTGGAAATGCCGGAAGCAATTCTTCCCAATGTTCCCATACTGCATGGAATAATGATCATGGCATCGTATTGTGCAGACCCTGATGCAAAGGGCGCCGTAAAATCATTCTTTGCAAAATAGCGTGCATTGAATGATGAATAGCTTTCATCGCCGATCTCCGTCTTCCATACAAACTTTGCGTTTTCAGAAATAACAATTGAAAGTTCTGATAGCTGGTCTTTTAGTAATTCCATTTTCTGCAAAAGGAGTTTTGCATAAATGGAACCGCTGGCTCCTGTAATGGCTATGGCTATTTTTTTCATCCTAAGTTATTATTAAAAGCGATATAAAAGTAATAAGTAGGGAACCACAAAGGCACGGAGGCACAAAGGAGCACAGAGAAAAATCAAACAACTTCAACTACGTTTAGCCAGTAAGAAAAAAATGTTTGGATCTTTTCCCTGGTTTGTAACATATCGCTTGGTTTTACAATGACGGAACTGGCGCCTGCCTGGTAACATTCTTTGCGCAGGTTACCTGATTTACTTTCTGTTAGAATTACAACGGGCATGTAACTTGTTTCCGCACTTGATTTCAAATGCTTCAACACCTGTATGCCATTTTGTGGGTTGCTGTTATAATCAACCATAACAAGAGCCGGTTTTTCCACTGCAATCTGGTTCAGCAATTCATTGCTTGAAGAAAAAAAGCGGATGTTTACATCCATCTTCAATTCATCCAAAATATCGCGGGTTAAAAGCCTGTCGTCATTATCATCTTCCAGCATGTAAATGGATGAAGTCATATTTGTTTTTTGATCTTGTAATATGATTTAACAATAGCCTTTGAATGGATCACCGTATCAACTAATCAAAATGATCTTTTTTCTGTATTGATAGCACTCCCTATTCGCGATTTATCTACGTTCTCATTTCCCAGGTTCTCTAATATCCAGTTTGAAACCTTATACCATAAATGGTAACTGGTATTATCGGCAAATCCAGATACACCGTGATTTTTGTTTGGATAATACATGGTCTCAAAATCAACATTTGCTTTTACCAGCGCTGTAACCATTTGCACACTGTTTTGAAAATGTACATTATCATCGGCAGTACCATGAATTAGCAAATATTTTCCCCTTATCTTGTTTACGAAATTTATTGGAGCTGTTGAATCATATCCTGCAGCATTTTCCTGTGGTGTGCGCATGAATCTTTCCGTATAAATATTATCGTAATACCTCCATGATGTAACAGGTGCAACGGCAACACCTGCAGTAAATACATCTGCACCTTTTGTAAGGGCCAATGAACTCATAAATCCACCATAGCTATGGCCCCAGTGACCAATATTATTTCCGTCAACAAAAGATTTTTCTCTTAACCATTTGGCAGCATCTATCTGGTCTTCAATTTCAAGTTGTCCCAGTTTCAGGTAAGTCTTCTTTTTAAATTCTTCACCCCTGTAACCGGTGCCTGTATTATCAACACTTACCAGGATAAATCCTTTCTGTGCCATCATCTGGTGCCAGAAGTTTACGGCTCCAAAGCGGTTGGCAACCGTTTGCGAACCCGGACCACCATAATTTACAAACAGTACAGGATATTTTTTGTTGGGATCGAAATTGGCTGGTCTGAGCATCCATCCATTCAATGTATCTCCTTTGGAGTTAGGCACTTTTATAAATTCCGGAACCGATGTATTATAAGATGCAATTGTATTCTTCAGTTTTTCATTTTCATTCACCACTTTATTCTTCACTGCTGTAACAATTCCTTTTTTGTATGAGATGTCATATAATGAAACAATCTGGGGAGAGGTTATGGTTGAAAAATAATCGTAGAACTGCGTGTAATCATTATTAAACGAAACACTGTGCCATCCCGAACCTGAGGTAAGCTGCCTGGTATTCTTTCCTTCGAAACTGGTAACAAATAAATTGCGGTCCATGGGAGTGGGGTAGGCTAATGTAAAATATACAAGCCTGTTCTTTTCATCCACTGCATTTACAACAGAAATATCGTTATTCATTTTCGTCAGTTCCAGTTTTTTCTTTCCATCAATACTGTATAAATACAACCTGTTCCATCCATTCATTTCGGAAGTGAAGATGAAATGTTTTCCATCGCCCAGGAAATGCCAGTCGTCGTGAATATCAACATAGTACTTGTTCCTTTCTTCATACATGGTGGTAGCATTGCCTGTGTGAGCATCAGTAAGTAATAATTTAAGATGGTTTTGCAGGCGGTTCATCCAGTACACTACCAGTTTATCATCGGACTGTGTCCATTTAATTCGGGGAATATAAATATCCCCCTGTTCAAATTGAGCATTAACAGTGTTGCCACTATTTACATTATAAACATGAATGGTTACAGTGGAATTGCTGTCGCCTGCTTTTGGGTATTTATACCTGTAATCTTTATTATAAGTATCATTATAGATGGTCATGTTGAATTCATTCACATCTGTTTCATCAAACTTATAGTAAGCAATGAAGTTTCCTTTGGGGCTCCACTGGTAAGCCTGTGTAAAACTGAATTCTTCTTCATAAACCCAGTCGGCATTTCCATTTATAATGTAATTCCATTTGCCATCGGTAGTTATGGCCTTGCTGATGCCTGAAACAATATCGTGTACATAAAGATTATTATTATATACATAAGCAATTTTGGTTCCATCGGGAGAGAAACTAGCATGCAAAACTTTTCCCATGTTGAGCGGGATGGTTTTTTTTGTATTTACATCATAGATATAAGCAGTGGCTTTTGAAGAATGACGATAGATAGGTTCACGGCCGGTAAAAAAGATAATTCTTTTTTTATCTCCGCTCACCATATAATCAGATGGAGGTATCAGCTTTCCATTTTCATCCCTAATATCTTCTGCTTTAAAAAGATGGCTGTTATCTTCTTCGGCAAAACCGGGTACATATTCGCCGCGGAAGGTTCCTTTTTTATAAATATCATCCAGTGTAATTTCTTTTTTCTGGGCAAGAGTAAACAGGGGAAGGAGTAACAGCAGGAAAAGCATTCTCATGTTCTTACGTTTTTTGAATCGTAAATGTAAATGATAACTGGTAAAGATGTTTGCCGATGGTGGAATTCACTAATTTGCTAATTTGTTAATTAGTGTTGTCCGGGGAAAAATATAGGTTAAAGAAAAAAGAGGCTTTTCAGGGCCTCTTTTTTTGTCTATTTTAAAGTTACCAAGCTAAAAAATAAGACATGAACAAAAGTACTTTTTTCTCCGGACAGCCGATATTATCCCAGATTATTAAATTGATCCCAGACGGTGTTTTAACTAATCTTACCGGCCTGCACAAAGCCGACCGTTACTATAAGACTTTTAGGAGCCGGGATCATCTAATTGCAATGCTATATGCTTGTTTTCATAACTGTACTTCTTTACGGGAAGTGACTACCGGGCTTGAGGCTTCTTACAATAAGCTGGGGCATTTAAGAATAAAGAACATCCCCCGCCGCTCCACTCTGGCAGACGCAAACCAGCGCAGGCCGGTGGCTTTCTTTGAACAATTATACCATGAGCTTTACCGGCTTTATTTTAAAAGTTTACCGGACAGCCGCCGCAAAAAATCGCGAGAGGAGAGGCTTTTTATAATGGATTCAACTACAGTAACCCTGTTTTCTGATTGCATGAAGGGTGCAGGTTGTTATAAGGCTAATGGCCGCAAAAAAGGTGGTGTTAAAGCACATGTTCTACTGAACGCAAAAGCCGATCTGCCACAACTCATAAACATCACGGAAGGTTCACGCAATGACCGAACATTCATGGGGCAGGTTCATTTGCAAAAGGCAGATATACTAACTTTTGATAAAGGATACCAACATTTTGCACAATGGCAAAGATGGACCGACAGTGGCGTAAACTGGGTAACAAGACTAATTGGAACAGAAGTATACCAGGTGCTTGAGAATAGAGCTGTAAGCAAGGAGGAACTTGACAAAGGTGTGCTGACAGACCAGAAGATCTACCTGGGGCGGGGAACCAACAAATCTACAAAGCGTATCACTGTCAGATTGGTAACTTTTTACGATGATCAGCAGAAGAAAACCTTTGCCTTCCTGTCCAATAACTTTCGCTTTAAACCCACTACCATAGCCTCTATTTATAAAGACCGCTGGCAGGTAGAAACATTTTTTAAACGGTTAAAACAAACAAGTCCCGTTAAATACTTTCTTGGAGATAACGAAAACGCAATACAAATCCAGCTATGGTGTGCGTTCATAAAGGACCTTCTGATCAAAGTTGTGAAAGACCAACTGAAAAGAAGATGGTCCTTTTCCAATATCTCTTCGATGATCCGTCACCACTTGATGAACTATATTGATCTATTCAGCTTTCTAAATAATCCTGCAAAAATAAAACAGGCAATTTTTAACTCCAATACACAGGTTCAATTGCACCTGTTCCCCACATAGAGAGCATGCGCAGCCAAAAGAGCGAATTTGACAGCGGAAATGCAGAAGGAATCAAAGGCTAAGAAAAAAATCAAATTTTCCCCGGACACCACTAATT
>JAEZCV010000076.1 GCA_023429985.1 Bacteroidota bacterium
ACATCAAGTACTTCGGCATCATGTGGGAGTTTTTCTCTCAAAACGTCAATTATAAATTGCAACCGTTTTATGTCTGCTATTCTTTCAAATTCCATGTGGAAATTTTTTTTTAGACCTGGACTTTGCCAAAGCTTGTGAATAAAGATTTTCAATGGCACGTGTCATAGAAACTGCATTAAATTTCTCGCTGACTGTTTCAATGGCCATTTTACCAAATTTGGTTCGCATTTCTTTATCGGATGCCATTTCAAGAATTGCATCTGTGAGGTTTGGAACTAAATTTTCTGTGTCAATGAGCAAGCCATTGAAATTATTTTTTACCACCTCGCATGTTCCATCAACATTTGTTGCAATTATCGATTTGCCCATTGCCATTGCTTCAAGCAAGCCTATAGGCAGCCCTTCCCATAAAGAAGGAAGTACAAAGATTTCTGCCGCATGCAATACACTTGGAACATCCTGCCTGAATGGCTGAAGTGTTACAGATCCTGACAAGTTAAATTGATCAATATAATCAACTGCCATGGCTTTCTGGTCTCCATCTCCAACCATCAATAAGTGCAGGCTGGGATTAAGTTTCACAGCTTCCTTAAATGCATATAGCAATGAAAGTGGCTGTTTATGAGAAGTGAATCTTGCGATGAAAAGTATTATAATTTTGTTTTCCGGAATGCCTAACTCTTTCCTGATATTTTTAAAGTTCCCTTCCGGATTAAACTTTTGCTGGTCGATACCATTATTTACTACAACAGATTGAAAAGATTTCATCAGTTTCTTACCTGAATCCCGGTTGGATGCGGAAACTGAAATATTGATATCGCTTTTACCAGTAAGATATTGCTCTCCCATAACCCGGAGTTTTCTAACCAGGATTGACTGATCCTGGTGAAAAGACCATCCATGAATAGTATAGATCAATGGAATTTGTAATGATTTTGCAGGCCAGAAAATATTAGAACTTGCACGTGATCCGTGCGCATGCACCATATCGATATTTCTTTCTTTCAACAATCCTTTTATCGACCGCCATTTTAAAATATCAAATGGCTTTTGAGTATGAATAATATGGGTTTTAATATTCATTTCGTGCAGCCTTTCTATCATAGGACCATCTGTAAAAGACAGAACTTCCGGCTCATAAACCTCCCTGTTCAGATTTTCAACTAAACTTAACAGGTGCGATTCTCCTCCGCCGATTTGACCCTGGCGGATGCACTCTAAAACTTTTATTTTTTTTAAAGACAAGGTTAAACAGCAACTGCTTTTTTTACCTGCCAGCCGTCAGGAAGTTTTTCTGTGATCTCAATATTGTCGAATTCCTGGCTTTTTCTTGCACCAACGGCCCTGGCCCATTTTGCCATGCGCGATATGCCTTCCTGTAAAGAAACAGAAACGGGTTGTCCAAATATTTTATGTGCCTTTGCATGATCTGAATAAGCGTGAAGTACTTCATTCCTGGCAGACAGGTAATTAATATTTGTTTTTACCCCAAATTCACTACAAACTACTTCAGCCAGTTCATTTACAGAGTAAGGTTTGTCGGCACCAATATTGAAAACCTGGTTAGTGGCTTCAGGAATTGTAACACATTTGGCAATTGGAATTGCCACATCATCAATATAACTGAAAGCCCTTGTTTGAGTGCCGTCACCAAAAATGGTCATTTTCTGTCCCTGCATAATCTGGTTCATGAAAATTCCAATTACGTTACGGTACTTGTCACCTATATTCTGGTTTTCACCATATACATTATGCGGTCTGAAAATAACATAGTTCAGGCCAAACATTTCGTGGGCTGCTTTCAGGTCAAGTTCCACAGCATATTTAGAAACTCCGTAAGGATCCTCAGGCACAGGAGTCATTTCTTCTGTCATGGGTAGCTGGCCTTGTCCATAAACGGCAATAGACGAAGTGAAAACAAAAGATTTTACTTTATGTTTCACAGATTCATTAATAAGATTAATACTGCCAATCAGATTTGTGTTATAGTTATAACGCCTGATAAAATGCGACAATCCCTCTGCTGCATAAGCGGCTAAATGGTAAACGAAATCAAACTTATATTCATTGAATAAGCTTTCAACTAATTCTGTATCGCAAATGCTTCCTTTTACGAAAATTGCCCCCTCAGGAATATGGTCCTCGAATCCACCACTTAGATCATCCAGCACAACAACTTTATGGTTCATTCCAAGACAATGTTTAACAACATGTGAACCAATAAATCCGGCTCCGCCGGTAACAAGAGAAACTGACATATTAATATTTTTAAAAAATTAATTTACTGGTGAATATTTTGAGGTTGTTACATTCCACAAAGCACCTTTTACAAATGATTTTAAATGTTGAAACTGGCGTTTAAAAGCAAATTTCAATGTGGCCTTTGGGGCTGTAAAAAATATAAAGAAAGAAAGAAATGCTAATAATTGCAAGGGCTTGGAGTTCCGGCGCATGTATAAAATGCGATTTCGGGTATGATAATAGACTTTAATGGCACTTTCTTTACCCATAGTAATTGATTCTTTATGGAAAATAAGTGCGCTGCCCTGGTAAAATATTTTATAACCTGCATTTAATATCCTGGCACTCCAATCAAGTTCCTCATAGTAGATGAAGAACTTTTCAGGAAACATTCCAACCTTTTCAATCACTTCTTTTTTAACCATCATTGCGCAACCATGAGCAGCATGAGTAAAACCTGAATTATTATGCTGACCGTTGTCTATTTCCTTACTTCCCACAGCTGTTGTTCTACCTGTATAAACATTTATGGGGTTAAATCCTGCATACTGAATAGTATCGGGGTGATGAAAGAATTTAATTTTAGGACAGGTAACTCCAATTTGGGGATTGGTTTTGAACGGCTCGAGTAAATCGTCCAGTAGGGAAGGTGTTACTTCTGTATCGTTATTTACAATAAAAATAAAATCACCCTTGGCATGTCTCATTCCCCAATTATTGCCTCCCGTAAAACCTAAGTTTTTTTCGCTTCTAAGGACAGTTGTATTTGGATAATTTCCTGAATTTATTATTTGCGTTGGATCTTCTGTCGAACCCATATCACAAACTAAGATTTCATAATTTTTATAGCTTAATTGTCTTGTGGATTCCAAAAATTCACAAGTAACTGCTGTCTGATTCCAGGTAAGCGTTATAATGGAAACCAGAGGAGTTTCATTTTGTAACATGGCAAATATTTTAGTGTCCGGATTAGGGCCTTGAGGTGCAAAGATTAAACATTGTTTTTTTGAAACAAAGCTTTTGGGGTATTAATCATTATCCAGAGATCGTATGCGAAATTATAATTTCTTGCATACGAAATATCAAGAGTGATTCTTTCTTCTGCAGACATTTCAGCCTGGCCTCGTTTTTTAATTTGCCATAATCCGGTGATTCCTGCCGGTGCCATGAATCTTTCTACAAATTGATTTGTAGTTAAAGTTGCTGCTTCGTAAATAGGCAATGGCCTGTTGCCTACCAAAGACATATCTCCTTTTAAAACATTGAATAATTGGGGAAGTTCGTCAAGACTTGAGTTTCTTAAGAATTTACCTACCAGTGTAATCCTGGGGTCATTTGATATTTTGAAAAACATTCCACCATCAGTATATTGATTTAAATGCTTAAGATTTTCAATTTTCTTATCGGCATTTACAACCATTGTCCTGAACTTAAAGAAGTTGAAAATTTTAAAACCTCTGCCAGCTCTCTTAGAGTTATAAAGAATTGGGCCTTTAGATTCAAGCCTTATTGCCAGGGCAATTGCCAGGAATAGCGGCAACGATAAAAGAATAAGTGCAATTGAAACAATAATGTCAACCAGCCTTTTAAACATATAAAGGTTCAGGCTGAAAATTTTATTTTCTTTTTTTACCGGTACCTGGTATTCTTTCAATTTCTTTAGAAAAAGAATTTTATTTGAAAAATCATATTGCCAGTTCGACAGGTCGATAATGTCATCTATAATATATAAACCGTCACATTGTTTTATGTGCTCCACATTATTATTACCATATACTACAGGTATTGTCAATAATCTTTTGGTAATTAAATAAGATTGAAAGTTTTTAAACATCCTTTCCTCAAAGGGCATGTCAATAATAATGATATCAATATTTTTATTGATATCTAGGATGTTTTTTGCCTGTTCAAAATTTTCAGATGTAATTCCCTTAGTAAAATTATTTGAAAGAAAATGAATGGAATTAATGTTATGGCCAATGTAGAGAAAACAATAGGTGTTTCTTTTGTCAATGGCAGCTACTCTTAAAAATCGGTTAGATGGCTCTACCGAAGCTTTTTTTAAATAATTGACTTGCATAACTTAGGGTTTGGGTTAAATTAATTGCTTACAGCATTCATAGAAATCGAATTTCGGAATGCAGCAACTAAATCTTCTGGATTAAAAGGTTTGAAAAAGATTTCATCTATTTCCAATTCGTAACATTTATGTCGGAGCTTTTCGTTATTTTCAGTGGTAAGTACAGCAATGGGAAGATTATATAATTTGCTGCTTTTTATGTGTTCAATTAATTCCCAGCTTTCCTGGGGCTGATAATCAAGATCTATAATTAATGCAACTATGTTTTTGTTCGTTTTTAAACGTAACATTCCATCGTAAACATTAGAGGCAGATTCAAATTTAAATTCTTTCTTAAAAATGGTTTGCAATAAATAATTCATTGCATTATTTCCATTTACACTTAAAATACCTGTGCTCATAGTAAAATAGGGTTTGATAAGTCATTACTTCTTTTACTTTTCACATCTTAACTGGATTATAGGCACTTCAAAGTATTGGAATAATAATCTGAATTATATACAGACATTAAAGGATACAAGAAATTTTCAATAAATTGAAAATCGTTGCTCAAGGAAAATTGGGAGGAGGGTTATTCAGAGGTATTCCGGGAAAATGTACCCTTTGGAGGTGAAATTACGGATCTAAAGTAGAACAAATACTCATATTATGCAATTTTTTTTCATTTTTTTTATTGAGTAACAGGAAAGGAATCCTTCCTTCTATTCATTAATTCTTTTTTGTGGCCCTGTATTATCATATTATTTTCATGCAATTAGCTGATTAATTCAAGATTTTATGACCTTATCT
>JAEZCV010000077.1 GCA_023429985.1 Bacteroidota bacterium
ACAATCATATTGTGGAAAAAGAGGCTCTTTTTTCTGAAAATAAAAAAAGAGGCTGCCTACTTATGAGACAGCCTCTTATTTTTTTGATAAAAATTATTATGGTACGGTGTTTGGCATTTTATAGCAAATTTTTAAGTTATGAAGGCAATTAAACAATTCAGTTTGTTTCTAGTATTAATGGGGCTGCTTGCCTCAGGATGTAAATCAATGACACGATCGCAAAAAGGTGCCGTTATCGGAGCAGGGGGAGGTGGTGCTGTTGGTGCTGTTATTGGACGTGCCGCTGGCAATACCGCAATGGGTGCAATAATAGGAGCTGCAGTAGGTGGCGTTGCAGGTGCTGTAATAGGAAGAAAAATGGACAAGCAGGCCGAAGAAATGAAAGAAGTATTGGGAGATACGGAAGTTAGAAGAGAAGGTGAGGGTATTGTTGTAATTTTTAAAGAAGCCGTTCTCTTTGGATTTGACCGTTCTGATTTAAATGCGCAGGCAAGAACAAACCTGGATAAACTCACAAATGTTTTAAATAAATATCCCGACACAGATATTAATATAATAGGACATACGGATAGTAAGGGTGCTGAAGAATACAATGAAAGCCTTTCATTAAGGCGATCCAATTCAGTAGCTTCCTATTTACGCGGAAATGGAATTGCAAGTACCCGCATTATTACTACAGGCATGGGTGAAACCGATCCCATTGCTACAAATGATACCGAAGAAGGACGTGCGTTGAATCGTAGGGTTGAATTTGTAATTACGGCAAACGAAAAAATGAAAGCAGACGCTATGCGCGAAGCGGAACAGTAAATTCCAATAATAAAATAAAGAAAAATGAAGAAAATGTTTTTATGTGCAATGGCAGCAGGCTTGTTTATTACATCTGCAAATGCACAAACAATTACAACCAATCCCACTGGAGGAATTGGTATCAGGGCAGGCGTAAATTTTCAAAACATTAATGGAAAAGATGCGATGGGAAACGACCTGGAATTTGACCTGATGACAGGTTTTCATGCAGGACTAACTGCAGATGTTCCCATTGGAACAGGGTTTGTTTTGCAGCCAGGTGTTCTGTACAGCAGAAAGGGGGCTGAAATTGCAGAGGATGTAAAATTAAAACTGAACTATATCGAAATCCCTGTAAATTTTATTTATAAGCCGGCGCTTGGTTCAGGCAGTATGTTACTGGGCTTTGGTCCTTACCTGGCATTTGGTATTGGAGGCGAAATGGATGGTCCAGGCGGATCAGTTGATGTTGATTTTGTAAGCGACTACGATCCAAATAATACGAATCCACAATTGAAAAGGATGGATGCCGGTGGTAATTTAATTGCGGGTTACGAATTTGCAAATAAATTATCCTTCCAGCTTAACGCTCAACTTGGATTAATGGATATTACTCCAGACTATGGTGATGTAAACAATAAAACCAGTTTTAAGAATACAGGTTTTGGACTATCACTTGGTTACCGGTTTTAGATAATTTTCATTTTAAAAAAAAGCCTTTCAAATTTGGAAGGCTTTTTTTGATCCACCCATATGGGTTCAAAATAATAAGAGGTTTTAGGGTTTATCGTTAGAAATAGCCAGCAGTCAAAATTAAAACGATTTAATTTCCATCTCTTTTAAAGAAAAGTAATGTTGCAGACTTTTTCCCTCCTTTTTCATTTGAAATAAACAAATCACCATTAGAATTAAATGTTATGCCTTCAGGTTGTTCAAAAAGCTTTTTGTCTAAACTATAAACTCTAAGCGGTTTGGCATCCTGCGATTTTACAAGTAAGAACCTGTTAATAGATGATACGATGTAAACCTCTCCGCTAGATGGATGTTTCACTCCACCTGAAGCTTTAATTCTGTCTTTTTTTACATTTCCCAAAGCATGAACCTCATCAGCAGACACACTAAAACCAGCTTTCTCAAATGAGTTTGTTTGAGGATCAAAGGTAAAAGCAGAAACACTTGATTTACCATCATCTTCACATTCTTTACAGATCATTACAAACCTGTTTTGCTTATCATCAAAGTAAAAGATCTCGAATTCTCCATTTACAAGATTGAATTCATATTCTTCAGTAATTATCTTATTATTGATTATTTCAGCCTTGGTGATATTTCCATTACTTTCCAGCACATAAAATTTACCATCAAAAGCCGCTAAGCCTTCAAAATCTTTTGTCGTACTAAACTCCCAGGAATTAGTGATCTTCCCTGTGCCCGGATCCAGTTGAAATATTGATCCTTTGTCATCACTGATGGCATAAAGTTCTCCATTAAGAAATGTGATCCCGGATATCTCATCAAGATCCTTTTCAAGCTCCATAATTATGGGCTCCTTAAGATTATATTCATTTTTTATTGCTTCTTCCTGGGCGCAGGAACCAAAAGGCAGCATGAAGCAACCTATTAAATAACCTAAAAATTTATGTTTTGAATTTCGCATATACTATGACATCAAATTACTTACCAAATGACCGAAATCTTTATTAATTTGACAAAGAATATATTTTGATATATGCCAACTGCCACATCCATCTGTTTAAACTGCGGACAGATTAATCACAACTCTTCTAAATATTGCAGTAACTGCAGTCAGAAAATTGCAGTTCATCGTATAACACCGGCACACCTGATCCATGAAACTGTTCATTATATAACACATGCCGATAAAGGAATTTTTCACCTTATAAAAATGATGGCCCTTAACCCGGGGAAAGTGATTAGAGAATATATTGAAGGAAGAAGAAAAACCTATTTCAGTCCGCTCAATTTTTTTCTAATCATAGTGGGCCTGTTTGTTTTTGTGCAGGTTACATTTAAACCAATGCAGGCAGTAAGCATGGATACAATGAGAGCAGGTGTCAGTCAAATTGCAGATGAAGAAGTCAGAAGCAGGCGCATGGCAAAAGTAGACCGAATGGAGAAAGCCCTGAATTTTGTTGCAACCAAATCAAATTATGTTAACATGGCGGTTACGCCCCTTGTTGCCCTGGTTTTTTATCTCTTTTTTTTGAAGAGGAAGTTTAATTATACCGAACACCTTGTTGCTCACTTGTATATTGTTGGATTTTCATTTCTGTTTTACATCTTCATAATCACTCCCTACCTGTTATTAACAAAAGGGAGTAATGCTTATTTCTATGGAGTTATGAGTTTCCTCGTATTTGAAGTTGTGTATAAAACGCTTGCTTATTATGGATTTATGAACCGCCATGGTTGGAAACAATTTCTTTACTGCCTTTTCATTTCCCTGCTTACCGTTACAGGATGGTATTTTCTTTCAACAGGAATCATCAGGTATTATATAAATAACGGTTTTTAACCTGGTCTTTCTTTTTAAATATGTGGTTATCTTATTCAGTAACTTATCTTTGATCGATGCGCCTTTTTATTAAAAACATGGTTTGCCCGCGCTGTATTACCGCTGTGGAAAACATCCTGCATAACCATGGGTTAAAGGCAAAACACGTTACCCTTGGAGAAGTGGAACTACATGAAAAACCCGGCGACGATCTTTTATCTATTTTCGCGCAGGATTTAAAAAAAACAGGGTTTGAATTACTCGACGATCAAAAAAGCCAGTTGATTGAACAGGTTAAAACTCACCTGATAGAAAAAGTTCAATCCGGACGTATTGAAGAGCATTTTAGTGTAAGTAAATTTTTGAGCAGCCGGATTTATAAAGACTATTCTTCGGTAAGCAAATTATTTACGGAAGTTGAAGGAATTACTATAGAACAATTTTTCATCCTTCAGAAAATTGAGAAAGTGAAAGAATGGCTTATGTATAATGAATATTCTATGGCTGATATTGCTTTTCACCTTGGATACAGCAGCACTCAACACCTTTCCAGCCAGTTTAAGAAACTTACAGGCATGACACCCTCCCAATTCAAAAAGATCGGATCGGAATACCGCAAAACCATCGACAAGGTTCAGGATTAACAGGTTCACTCTCCCAATTATCTATACATTTCTTCCATAAAGATGTAAAGGCAGTGATGTAAACTAAATGAACTTTGCACGGAAATCATCGGAATGGAAAATTTAGAAAAGATTATTACGATTCCCCTGGCAGGCGTTGAAAGCGAACACTGTGCCTTGATAGTGGATAAGGGATTAAGCAAAGTTGAAGGCATTAAGACCCATTCAGTAGAGTTGAACAACCGCAGGGCATTGATTACTGCCGGCAATGAAATGGAAGTGATCCGTGATGCTGTACAAGCCATCCGGGATTTAGGTTATGATGTTGATACTGTTAAAAAATCTTTTCCTGTATTAAATATGAGCTGTGCTTCCTGTGCCAGCAGTTCCCAATCAATATTGGAAAATGAACCTGGGGTGGTGAATGTGGCAGTGAACTATGCCAATGCTTCTGCAAATGTTGAATATGTTCCCACCATCACAAGTCCGCATAAGTTGAAAACCGCACTTCAAAGTGTAGGCTACGACCTTATGATTGATGAAACAGAAGAAGCTAAAGATGCTTTGGAAGAAATTCACCGGAAGAATTTCAAAGCACTCAGGAAAAGAACATTCGGGGCTATAGCATTATCAATTCCACTCGTAGTTATTGGAATGTTTTTTATGGACATGCCTTATGCCAATTTAATTATGTGTGCATTGGCTACCCCGGTTATTTTAATTTTCGGAAAGCAGTTCTTTATTGGTGCATGGAAGCAGGCAAAACATGGCTCTTCCAATATGGACACTTTGGTGGCCATCAGCACAGGCACAGCTTATATATTCAGTGTTTTCAATACGGTTTACCCGGCATTCTGGCATAGCAGGGGATTGCATGCCCACGTATATTTTGAAGCCGCTGCAGTTGTAATTGCCTTTATTCTTTTGGGAAAGATGCTCGAAGAAAAAGCAAAAGGCAATACATCTTCAGCAATTAAAAAGCTTATGGGCTTGCAGCCGAAATCAGTTACCATAGTACATGAAAGAGACCATCATGTTGAAATTCCTATTACCTCTGTAAAACCGGGTGATATAATACTGGTAAAACCTGGTGAAAAGATAGCCGTTGACGGAAAACTGATCCGGGGAAATTCATTTGTAGATGAAAGTATGATCAGTGGTGAACCTCTTCCTGTTGAAAAACAAACCGGTGATTTAGTATTTGCAGGCACCATAAACCAGAAAGGAAGTTTTCAATTTTCTGCCGTTAAAGTTGGTGGAGACACAGTATTAGCACAGATCATAAAAATGGTTCAGGCAGCGCAGGGAAGCAAGGCGCCCGTGCAGAAACTGGTTGATAAAATTGCAGGCATTTTTGTTCCGGTTGTTATAATCATTGCCCTGCTAAGTTTAACCGCATGGGTTGTTTTCGGTGGTGAAAATGGATTTACCCAGGGTTTACTGGCCTTTGTAACCGTACTGGTTATCGCATGTCCATGTGCGTTGGGATTAGCCACGCCAACAGCTATCATGGCAGCCGTGGGAAAAGGAGCTGAAAATGGCATTCTTATAAAAGATGCCGAAAGTCTGGAACTTGCAAAGAAAGTTGATGCAATTATACTCGATAAAACAGGTACCATTACAGAAGGCAGGCCCGAAGTAGTTGCAATTGAGTGGAAGGATGGAACACATCAACAGGAAATGGAACAGCTTCTTTATAGCATAGAACAACAGTCAGAACATCCATTAGCGGAAGCTGTAGTGCGGTATTATAAAAATTCTGGAATTCAACCCATTCACCTTAACAGTTTTGAAAGCATAACAGGAAAAGGCATAAAACTAAATCACCAGGGAAAAACTTATTTCCTGGGAAGTCCATCCCTTATGAAGGAAGGGAATATTCAAATACCTTCACAATTGAAGGCACCGACCAATGAATGGTTGTCTAAATCCTATACAGTAATCTGGCTGGCGAACCATGAATATGCAATAGGTGCCATTGCCATTGCAGATAAAATAAAACAAACCTCTACTGAAGCGGTTAGAGAATTACAACAAAAAGGAATAGATGTTTACATGCTTACCGGCGATAATGAATTTACGGCCAGGTCAATTGCTAAACAAGCAGGTATTCGTCATTATAAAGCAGAAGTATTGCCTGCACAGAAAGCGGAGTTTGTGAAAAAATTACAGCAGGAAGGCAAAACAGTTGCCATGGTTGGAGATGGCATAAACGACAGCAATGCTTTAGCGCAGGCAGATGTTAGCATTGCAATGGGTAAAGGAAGTGATATTGCTATGGATGTTGCGAAAATGACAATTGTCTCTTCCGATCTCACCAAAATTTCAAAAGCAATTAAACTCTCAACAAAAACGGTTGTAACAATCAGGCAAAATTTGTTCTGGGCTTTTATTTACAATATAATAGGCATCCCCATTGCAGCTGGAATTCTTTTTCCATTTACAGGTTTTCTTCTCAACCCAATGATTGCAGGTGCAGCCATGGCCCTGAGTAGCGTGAGTGTTGTTACGAACAGCCTAAGATTGAAGTGGCTCAATCTTGGTTAGGGGTTTAGGGGATTGAGAGTTTAGTTGTTTAGTTGTTTAGCTTTTTAGCTGATTAGTTGTTTAGTTGTTTAGTTGTTTAGTTGTTTAGAAGCATAACATTTTTACTCACTACTCACTACTCACCATTCACCATTCACAGGCTCAATATAATTTTAAATAAAAACAGAAATATGAAATATCAATTTAAAACAAACATTATGTGCGGAAGTTGTGTAGCTAAAATAACCCCTCACCTTAACGAAAACGATAAAATAAAAAACTGGACGGTAGATACCCAAAACCCCAACAAAGTCCTAACGATTGAAACCGATATTCTAAGCGAGGAAAATGTGAAGGAAGTCATTCAGAATGCTGGTTTCAATGCTGAGCTTTTAAATTAATAATTCAAGGAAGTAGTTAAAATCCAGGAAAAAAATAATATACCTTTACTTTCCATGCGGCAGTTTCTTGTTTCCATATTAGCCCTGGTTTATCTGGTTACTTCAACTGGTGCTATCATGCATACGCATTTTTGTATGGGCGAGCTTGCAGACTGGTCGCTGTGGGAAAAAAATGAAGGATCATCCTGCAGCAAATGTGGAATGGAATCCGGCGTCCCATCCGAAGGTTGCTGTTCCAATGAATCTCAATGGATTAAAATAGAAGATGAACAGAAAGCTGCCTTTACCAATTTTGATTTTACTCCCATTCAGGACGTTGAATCAAATTTTATTACTGGCTTAAATTACAGTTATCATTTTTCGGAAGGTGCATGTTTTATACCTCAGAATCATGCACCGCCGAATATTTCTTTCTCTAAAATTTACAAGTTTATTTGCGTCCTCCTTATTTAAATTTCTTTCACTCGTTGCAGCAATAATTATTGCATTTCTCACCTCACCAGTTATTTCCGGCAATTATCAAATCCTCTTTTGAGGCTGATGCTTTAAATGATCTGTTTTCAAAAAGCCGATCTTTCCCTGTCATTTGGAATAGTTACTGCCAGGGATTTAAATAATATCAAGCATTAAATATTATGATATTGCGGCTAAAACATCATTAAAGAAAATCGTAATGGTACATCGAATCATAGAGTGGTCGTTGCGCAACAGGTTTATTGTTCTGGTTTGTGGAATCGGACTTTTTTCCTGGGGGTTATATTCGGTACAGAACAACCCGATTGATGCCATTCCCGACCTTTCCGAAAACCAGGTTATTATTTTTACAGAATGGATGGGCCGTGGACCACAATTAATAGAAGACCAGGTTACCTATCCCCTCGTAACAAACCTGCAGGGACTGCCCAGAATTAAATATGTAAGAGCGAATTCCATGTTCGGAATGAGTTTCATCTATGTGATTTTTGAAGATGATGTTGATATTTATTGGGCCAGGTCAAGAGTGCTGGAACGTCTTAGCACGATTTCACAATCACTACCTGATGGTGTAACGCCTCAGCTCGGGCCCGATGGTACTGGTGTGGGACATATTCTTTGGTACACACTGGATGCTCCGGAAATGGACCTGGGAGAACAGAGGGCACTGCAGGACTGGTATGTAAAATTTGCTTTGCAAAATGTACAAGGTGTAAGTGAAATTGCTTCATTTGGAGGTTTTCAGAAACAATACCAGGTTACAATAAATCCGAACCAGTTATTATATTATAACCTGGCCGTAAACAATGTAATCAGCGCTATCAGAACCAACAATAATGAAAGCGGGGGCAGCAAGTTTGAGCTTAGCGACATTGGTTATGTGATCAAAACAACAGGCTACCTGAATTCCATCCGGGAAATAGAAAACATTCCTATCTCTAATAGAAATGGTATAGCAGTGCGACTTGCTGACATTGCCACCATACAAATGGCCGGAGAAACAAGACTTGGAATTTTTGATAAGAATGGTGAAGGTGAGGTAGTAGGGGGAATTGTAGTAATGCGATATGGTGAAAATGCCGCGCGTGTAATTGAGAATGTAAAAGCTAAAATGCTGGAAGTGGCGAAAGGTTTCCCCCAGGGTGTAAAATTTGAAATCGTTTACGACAGGGGGAAATTAATAAATGAAAGTATAGACAGCATCAGGAAAACTCTTATTGAAGAAATGATCATCGTTTCTCTTGTGGTGATCGTTTTCCTGTTTCACTGGCGAAGTGCATTAAGTATCATAATACAAATTCCAATTACAATTGTCACCAGTTTCATATTATTAAATGCATTTGGAATTTCATCCAACATTATGTCGCTTTCAGGCATTGCTCTCGCAATTGGAGTAATTGTAGACAATGGAATCATCATGAGTGAGAACGCTTATAAACATTTATCAGACAGGTATTCAATCTGGCAGGATCAACAAAAAACTAAATTATGATCTGGCGAAGAAAAAAAAGGGTAAAGGAAAACTGGATCACAGAGGAAGAGCGACTTGCCATTATTGAAAAATCGAGCAAGCAGGTTTCGCGTGGAGTCTTCTTTGCTACAATAATTATAATAACCTCTTTCCTTCCTGTATTTATCCTGACCGGCCAGGAAGGAAAACTTTTCCATCCACTCGCATTCACAAAAACATTTATAATGATCGTGGATGCCATACTTGTACTTACGTTGGCACCTGTACTTATCTCCTTCTTTTTAAAAGGCAGGTTTAAACCTGAAGGTTCCAATCCTGTAAACCGTTTTTTGGAAAGGATCTACGAACCTGTTATCAGGTGGGTGCTTAAATGGAGAAAAACTGTGTTAGGCATCAACATCATTGCGCTTTTAATATCCATACCACTTCTTAAAAGCCTTGGAACGGAATTTATGCCGCCACTGGATGAACAAAGCATTTTATTTATGCCTGTTACACTTCCAGATATTTCGAATGCTGAAATAAAAAGGATATTGCAGGTACAGGATAAAATTATTAAGTCGGTTCCCGAAGTAGACCAGGTGTTGGGAAAGGCCGGCAGGGCAAGTACTGCAACAGACAATTCACCCATCAGCATGATTGAAACCATTATAATGTTGAAGCCATCAGGTGAATGGAGAGAAGGAATAACTAAAGCGGATATAGTAAAAGAGCTGGATGCCAAACTTCAAATTCCCGGTGTGGTGAATGGCTGGACCCAACCTATTATCAACCGCATAAACATGCTGGCAACAGGAATCAGAACCGATGTAGGTATAAAAGTTTACGGACAACAACTAGATAGTATTGCAGCTGCATCCGAAAGAATAAAAACCGCTCTGAAAAGCACTCGTGGAATTACCGATTTGTACGTTGAACCCGTAACCGGCGGTAAATACCTGGCCATCAAGCCCAGGCGCCAGGATCTGGCACGATATGGTTTAAATGTTGAGGATATAAATCAAACCATTGAAACTGCTTTGGGAGGAGCAGCGGTTGGACAGACAGTGGAAGGTAGACAAAGGTTTTCCATAAGTGTACGCCTTGGGCAGGAGTACAGGAACAGTGTTGAACAGATTAGAAGAATACCGCTGCAATCACCGGGATTTGGCGAAGTGCCATTAAGTGCTGTTGCCGACATAAAATTCGAAGATGGACCACCTATGATCACATCGGAGAATGCAATTCTACGTGGTGCAGTAATGTTTAATGTAAGAGAAAGAGATTTAGGAAGCACGGTAAAGGATGCCATTGAAACAATTAATGCAAAGGAAGGAATTCTACCACAAGGGTATTTCCTGGAATGGAGTGGACAATACGAAAACCTGATAAGTGGTCAAAGAACTTTAATGATCATTGCTCCAATTGTTCTGCTAATAATTTTCTTCTCGCTTTACTTTGCCTTTCATTCTATTCGTGAAGCATTACTGAGTTTAATATCAATTCCATTTGCACTTATAGGCGGGGCATATATCATTTTCTTCTGGGGTGTAAATCTTTCAGTTGCAGTTGCGGTTGGCTTTATTGCACTTTTTGGAATAGCCGTTGAAACAGGAATTGTAATGGTGATTTACCTGAATGACGCGATGAACCAGTTGGTTCAGCAAAAAGCTGTTTCCAGCGCACCCATTACCCGCGAGGATCTTCGAGAGTTTGTGATAAAAGGTGCAGCGAAAAGACTTCGCCCCAAACTAATGACAGTATGTACCACTTTGTTTGGTTTGGTTCCGGTACTCTGGGCAACCGGCGTAGGCACAGATGTTATGAAACCCATTGTGCTACCAGTTATTGGTGGTGTAATTACTTCTGCAACACATATACTGCTTGTAACACCCCTGATATTTTTGATGACAAAAGAATACGAGTTGCGTAAATATGGTAAACTAGAAATTTATGATGCTGCACATTAAAAGGTTGATGATAATCCTGCTTATTCCTTTGGCTTCTGTTGCACAAAATGATAGCATGATGAATCTTCCTGAAATATTCCGGGAGATCAATGACAACAACATACTGCTGAAGAGCTATGAAAAAAGAGCAGAAAGCTTTCAATACAGTGCCGATGCTGCCACTGCCTGGATGCCACCAATGATTGGATTAGGAACATGGCAAATGCCCTACCCTTTCCAAAAACTGATGGATGCCAGAGATAAAGGAATGCTGATGATCAGGCTTGAACAGGAATTTCCAAACAGGGCAAAGTTGAATGCTACGAAAAATTTTATTGCTTCACAGGCCAATGCAGAACAGGCAGCAGGAAAGGTGGCATTGAATGATCTCAAATCAGAAGCCAGGAAACAATATTATAACTGGCTTATTGCTTCTCAACGAATTGCAGTGCTTAGAAAAAATGAACAGGTGTTGCTGATGATGCGAAAAATTGAGGAAGTAAGACTTCCTTATAATCAATCGCAGCTAAGCAGTGTTTACAGATCAGATGCCGCATTTGAAGATAATCGTTCAATGATGCACATGCAATCAGGTGAAATTGCCAGGGCAAAGTCCTACCTCAATGCCCTGATGAACCGGCCTGCAGATCAGGAACTTAAAATCGACACAACCTACCAGGTTCAATTTACAGCCTTAAAACAGGCAGACACCTCTTTAATTGCAATAAGCAGAAGCGATATACAAAGAATGAATGAGAGTATAAATTCTATGAGGTTGAATATAGAAGCCATGCAACTTCAAAAAAAGCCAACATTTAAAATCCAGTTCGACCATATGCATCCTTTCGATAACATGATGCCAAAAGGATTTAGCATTATGGGTATGATGAGTATTCCTATTGCTCCCTGGTCATCTAAAATGTATAAATCAGAAATTAAGGCAATGGAATTTAATATAGATGCCATGCAGAATGAAAGAACTGCCATGTTACTGGAAACACAAGGCATGATTAAAGGCATGCAAGCAGAAATTATTGCTATGCAGAGAAGAATTGCAGGAATGGAATCAAAAGTAATTCCCGCCCTTCAAAAAGCATTCGATGCAAATTATATTCAATACCAGGAAAACAAACTTTCAATAACAACCCTGATTGACAGCTATGAGGCATTGAATATGATGCAAATGGAAGTACTGGATGAAAAACAACGTTTATTTCAAATGATAGCCGATTATGAAAAACAGATTTACAGGTAAACTGGTTATACTCATTATGCTTACAGTTGCTTTTGCAAGATGCAAAAACGATACAACTGCTACCGTTCACGCAGAGCATTCATATACTTGTCCTATGCATCCCCAAATTATAAAGGAAGAACCGGGAAAATGTCCCATTTGCGGAATGGACCTTGTGCTGGCAACCACCGGCGAAGAATCTCCATTTGACAGTTCATTGCTTCCTTTACTAGAATCTTCAAATATGCAAATTGCATCCAATTCCCCTACCATTACCGCCGATCCTGCTACCCGTATTTTTTCCATTCCTGTTCAGGGTGTGGTAAGTTTTGATTCAAGAAAACAACAAGCTATTTCAAGTCGTGTAAGTGGAAGAATAGAACGCCTATACATAAAATATAATTTTCAGCGTGTAAGAAAAGGTCAGAAAATTATGGAGATTTATTCCCCTGATCTTGCAGCGGCACAGCGGGATGTAATTTACATCAGCAGGAATGATAACAATCCATCGCTTTTGAATAGAGCCAAACAACGGCTGATTTTATTAGGAATGACCTCATCTCAGGTTGAACAGGTATTACGTACAGGAAAACCAATGTACAGCGTTCCGGTTTACAGCAGTGTATCAGGCTACATCATAGACAATTCATCAACATCTCCAGCAAATGCAACTACGCCAATGGCAACAACTGGAAATTCATCAGCCCGGGACGGCATGGGTGGAATGGGATCTACCAGGGCTTCAGCATCATTACCATCTCAACCTGTTGCAATTAATTCACCCGTAATGGCACGTGAAGGCCAATACCTGAGTGCGGGTGAAGGAGTTTTTACTGTATATCTTTCAACCGGGCTTGTTGCAGATTTTTATTTTGATCCTTCCATTATAGCTCATGTTACTAAAGGGGTAAAACTTACTTATCACCAGGTAGGAAATCCAGGTGATATTCATGCTGGAACCATAGGCTTGATAGAACCCGTACAGCGAAGTGGAAATAATTTTTTAACTGCAAGAGTTTATTTATCGGGAGATAATTTTCAACCGGGGCAATTACTTTCAGGAAGAATCCCTGTTGTAGCCAGGGGATGGTGGCTTCCTGAATCAGCTGTTGTTTCTTTAGGTAAACAGTCCGTTGTTTTTAAAAAAGAAAAAGATGTTTTTGTTGCGAAAAATGTTCCCACAGGTATAAGGTCTGAAGGTCTTGTGCAGGTTTTGGACAGTGTGGCCAGGTGGCAGATTGCAAAAAACGCAAGTTATTTAACAGGAAGCGAAAGCTTTATCAAAATGCAGAACAATCAGTAATGAACAATGTAATCTATGTAATATTGCTTTTGCTGCTTTTTGGATTTACCTCATGTAAGTCCAAAACAACAGTGACTACAGAAAACGAAACAAATCAAACCTATACCTGTCCAATGCATCCCCAGATTGTACAGGAGAAACCGGGTACATGTCCCATCTGCGGAATGGATCTGGTTCCATTCGACAAAACCAATAAGGAAGCAAACCTGGTGCTTGGCACTGCGCAGCGTTTGCTGGCAAATGTTATTACGGATACCATACGCACAGGATCTTTTGCATCGGTGACACAACTGAATGGAAGGATAGTTATTAACCCTGAACAAATTGAAATGATTTCAAGCAGGGTTCCGGGAAGAATAGAACAATTACATATCAGGGAAACAGGTGTTTTTGTAAACCGTGGACAGCCACTCTATAAGATATATTCCGAACAACTTTCTGCACTACAACAGGAGTACCTGGTAACCGTTGCACAGGCACTAGAATTTCCTGGCGATGCAAAGTTCCAGCAAATTGAAAATGCAGCACGCCAGCGGCTTTTGTTATTTGACCAAACCGAAGCCCAGGTATATGCATTAAGAAAAACCAAAACGGTTTCACCTTATGTTACTTACTTTGCTCCGGCATCTGGATTAGTATCAGAACTGTTCGTAACACAGGGGCAATACGTTGCGGAAGGCGGGCCTGTTATGCGATTGGAAAACTACAGTTCATTGTGGATTGAAGCCGATGTTTACCCTTCAGAAATAAATGCCGTTCGTGTTGGACAAATTGTTTCAGTTTCCGTTGCAGGATTTGAAAATCAACAGCAAAAGATGCGGATAGAATTCATTGAACCATCGTTAAAAGGAGGAAGCCAGCTGGTGACAGTAAGAGGACGAATACAAAATGAAAGTGGAAAATTCAGGGCAGGGATGCAGGCATTGGTAGATGTACCTGTAACTTCAGTATCAAACGCAATTACATTACCTGTTGACGCCGTGATAAGGGATGGCAGCGGAACCCATGTATGGCTGGAAACTGAACCAGGAAGGTTTGAGCCAAGAACAGTAAGAACCGGCTCTGAAAATTTTAACCGGGTGGAAATTTTAGATGGATTAAAGGCTGGCGAATTAGTAGTAATCAGTGGAGCCTATCTTTTGTACAGTGAATACATCTTAAAAAAAGGTAAAGCACCATCAGGAAATCATAATCATTAATCATAAAACAATAACGCATGAAACAAGTACTCACAACTTTTGTTGCTTTTGCAATTACAGCATTATTCTTTGCCTGTGGAAGCAATGAAACAAAAACAGAAGACCATTCGAAACACCAGACGGCAACCGAAAAAGAAAGTGCAGCACCCGTTGGCGCAGTAAAGCTGCAGGATGAAGAATTAAATGCCGTTTACCAGCACTATGTTCATTTATCAACAGCATTATCTAACAGCGATATGGCAGAAGCAAAAGCTGCATCCAATGCAATTGAAGCAGGAGCCAAAGAATTGGATAATGGAAGCAGGATCGCTACGGAAGCCTCAAAAATTACTGCAGCCAAAAATATTGAAGAACAAAGAGCTGCTTACGAAACCTTGAGCAATGAAATGATCATGTTAGTAAAAAATGCGGGGCTTAGTTCTGGAGAGCTATATGTGCAACACTGTCCAATGGCGTTTAACGATAAAGGAGCCTCCTGGTTAAGCTCCAACAAAGAAATTCGCAATCCCTATTTTGGCGAAAAAATGTTAACCTGCGGCGAAACTACCGAAACGATTAAATAACAAAAACGCGCCTGCTCTGATTCTGGAGCAGGCGAAAATTAAATTCTATTTGTTAGTTCAAATTTGCATTAAGATTTTCTCATCTGGCTTTTGAAAATTATTCTGGCAGGAATTCAATAAAATACTAAAGTTATGCCTTACAAAAAACTTACCTGGATGATGCTAATTTCTTTCGTCATCATGTATATCGTAATGTTTTTAAATATGGATAGCATCAATCATTACCATACAAGTGCTACACGAATTTATATGGCCATATTGATGGTTGCACCAATGGCTGTTGTAATGATTTTAATGATGGGTAAAATGTATCCAAACAAAAAAGCAAACCTGGTAATCATATCTTCCAGCATTGTTATTTTTATTGCCACATTAATTGCCTTAAGAACACAAACTCCAATTGGAGACCAACAATATATGAAAGCCATGATCCCTCATCATTCTTCAGCAATACTCGTAAGCAAACAAGCCAAGCTAAAAGATCCGGAAGTAAAAAAACTGGCAGTAAAAATCATACAATCCCAGGTAAAAGAGATCGAGGAAATGAAGGGGCTCATAAAAAGGTTGGAGAATTAGAACAGGATGAAGCGGGAGAACCTGCAAAACTCTGGTTCAAAACTAAATGCCACGCTCCCGCAACAGGCGGGAGAACCTGCGACCCTGCCAACCAAAGTCGGGATGAGCTACCGGAACTTGAGAAAATAAAAAAGCCTTCAGCAAAAACTGAAGACCTCTTGTTGCTTGGAAGACAGTCCCGCAACAGGCGGGAGAACCTGCGAACCTGCCAACTAAAGTCGAGACGAGCTACCGGAACTTTAGAAAAAAAAAGCCTTCAGCATAAACTGAAGACTTCTTTTTGTCGGGAAGACAGTCCCGCAACAGGCGGGAGAACCTGCGACCCTGCCAACCAAAGTCGGGATGAGCTACCGGAACTTTAGAAAATAAAAAAGCCTTCAGCAAAAACTGAAGACTTCTTTTTGTCGGGAAGACAGGATTCGAACCTGCGACCCCCTGGTCCCAAACCAGGTGCGCTACCGGCCTGCGCTACTTCCCGGGTCCGTTTAAGGACGGCAAAGATAATAGCATCCTGCCTAATTTTTCAAACTTTTTAATAATCACCCTCCTATCACCTATAAATATAGGCAGCACTCCAGATTTTTATTCCGCAATCAAAAATCCAAAGCCTGCAATTCAGCCTTTGTCTCCGCTGTCAACCCCTCATCATCCGTTACTTCCCAAAGCGCCGTTTGCACTACCATCATTTGCGAAAGTCTGGTAACATCAAACATGCCATTCACAAACATATCGCTGTACCTGATGTTCTTTGGACGAAGAATATTGGTTATTTCTTTTATGCCCGGAGGAACGGTGGCAGGACCAAAACTGAATGCCTGCAGGTTTCCGCCTGAAGTATATAATTCCGGAACATCCCGTTCAAGGTTGATGCAAAAAACACTGGCAATGATAACAGTTTCGCTGTGTGCAGGTATGGTTATAGTTTCTAACTCAATAATAATTCCGTTCTGCGTTTCAATAGTATTACTGAGTAAAAGAATCTCTTCGGGGAAATCTATAGTAATTGCCTGCCCCGTGGTATTTTCAAGGAATAAACAAACCTTAAATAATCCCCCTGGTAAACCTCGCTGTACGGCAACGGGCACGGGTGCTCCTCCCTGGATATCTGTCCACCATTGCGCATCGCGAATACTGTCCTTTAATACCACTCCCTGGGGAAGCTGCCAATTGGTTCCGGTAAAAGCCGCTGTTGAAGTTCCAAATCCCGGCATTCCACCAATAGGATTGACGGGTGCCGGGACATCATCTTTTTTACACGATGAAAATATTACGAACAGAGATAAAAGGGCAGGAAAAATTCTTTTCATACAATAATTTAGCGCAAACTAATTACTGTACTATTCCAGAAATCAACAGAAGATATGAATTGATAATTGTACGTACAAGTCTGGAAAATTTACTGATGAATTGAAGATTCATCATTTAATCCTGTTCATACTCCAGCAACATCACCCAGTTGGGATTTGAATGATTCTCGGTTAATGGAAATTGAGCTTTTCCAACAATTTTAAATCCATGCTTTTCGTAAAACCTTATTGCACGGTGATTCTCTACCCAAACATTCAGCCACATCCCTTTATCTCCATGTGCTTTTGAAAGTTCAATACATTTCTGAAGAAGCGGTTCGCCCAATTTTAAATTGTAAAAAGCTTTTAACAGGTAAAGTCTTTCCAGCTTGGTGACTGGCTCAAGATCTACCGCAGCATTTGGTACGTGTGGAATGATTTTAAAATACCCCGCGGCCTGGTCGTTATGATGAACACCGTAAAAAATGTTCCTGTCATCACTTAATTCCATCCTGCAGTTTGAAGGATTAAATTTCACATCAACATATTTGTTTATGATTTCCGGAGGAGCACTGTGTCCATGTGATTCCAGCAAACTGGTAGCACCAATTTCAGATAAAATGGGTGCATCGGCCGGCTTAAAAGGTGAAAATCGAATCATGCCGCAAAATTAGTAGTGCAAAAAAAATTAAAAGATGACAAAAATCAATCTTACCAGGAATTTACCATCAATAAACTCCTCAAAAACCTCCACCCAAAAACTTTTGGCTTTCAAACCTTAATAAAGCCTAAATTCTGCCAAAAGATTAGCTTCTACCCACAATCTTTACTAATTTTGATGCAATGAAGGAAATTATATCATACAAAAATCATAATCATATTACCAGGATCCTGGTAATTGATATGTGTGATGGTGACATTTCCTCCTTTACCGAATTTTTCCCTTTTTGTCCGCACCTCTATTATTTCTCCAACTATAAGGACTTTAATACTTATTCCCAGGCCTGATCCAGGTTTGGGGTGATCTTCCGTTAACAGGTTTATTCATTAAGTAAATTTTTTACCATGCCAAAAACCCACAAGTTTTCAGCAGGTGGAACGTCCATAATAGTTTTCATTTTCCTGATTGTAATTACAGTTAAACAAGGCTTTGTTTCCAGTACTCTCTGGTATTGGTTATTGCCCGTTCAATTTATAATTCTTTTACTGCTCCTTAACAAAAAAAAGCTGCAGGAAAAATCATGAATCCAGGTTTGATCATCATATTATCCCTTTCATTAACAGCAGGACTTCTGCTGTTGCACTATTTCCATAAGCGCAAAAGACGTGAAGGAATGAATGATCTCGTTTGCAGGTTCAGCAATCTTGGAACGAAATACAACCTGAGGTTCACAGGTCAGGTTTTGCTTAAAAATTATATGATGGGCCTCGATGGTCAGAACAGAAAGCTTCTGCTGTTAGGAGGAATTGATGACAGAACCTACCGCGAAACATTAATTGAACTGGACAATGTAAAAGCTGTGTATTACGAAAAGCAATTTTTGACAAATGATAATACACCGGGTGAAACCGATCCTTTCATTGCTAAAATTATTCTGAAATTTCATTTCAAAGAAAACCTTCCTTCGGTAATCATTCCATTTTATAACAATGAAATAAATGATGTGCTGTCAATTAAAAAAATGGATAAGAAAGCACGACACTGGCAGGTTATGCTAAAGAAAATGCTGCACACAAAAAAAGAAAATCAAACCGAGATCTCCCCGGGTGATGTGTTGGTGACCTGATCGATCCATCGTCCTGATTCTTTAACTATTTCAAAAATTTAATTCATAAAATAATAATGAAACCAAATTCATTAAGGGTTTCTGTAAGTACCCTTATTATTCTAATCATTGCAGTGTTAACTTTTGGTGCATTCAGTTATGCATTAAACGGTGGAAATAAAGTGGTACCGTTTATTTTCCTGGGAATGCTCGTAATTGCGCTGCGCGACAGGATGCAGAAGCGGCATAGCATATTGCATAATTATCCTCTGCTTGGCCATTTCAGGTATTTACTGGAATCTATTCGGCCAGAGATAAGGCAGTATTTTTTTGAATCTGACCTGGATGGAAAACCTTTTAACAGGCGACAGCGTTCCATTATTTACCAGCGTGCAAAAAACCAAAAACAAACGGTGGCATTTGGCATGCAGGCAAACCCGCTTCAACCCGGGTATGAATGGGCCGCACACTCTATTTATCCTGTTAATTTAAAAAGCGCTGACCTTAGGGTCTGGATCGGCAATTCTCAATGTAGCCAGCCCTATCATGCGAGCATTTACAACATTGCTGCTATGAGCTATGGAGCGCTCAGCAAAACTGCAATTGAGTCGCTAAACACAGGTGCGAAACTGGGTGGGTTTGCCCATAATACAGGTGAAGGTGGCATTAGTGATTATCACCTGAAAGGTGGTGACCTTATCTGGCAAATTGGAACCGGTTATTTTGGTTGCCGTGATACAGATGGCAATTTTAATTCCGCCGCCTTTCAAAGAAATGCCCTGAAGCCTGAAGTAAAAATGATTGAGTTGAAATTATCGCAGGGCGCAAAGCCTGGACATGGTGGAATACTTCCGGGTACAAAGAACACTCCCGAAATAGCTGCCATTCGTTTGGTTGTTCCCGGCACAACAGTTCATTCTCCTTCAGCACATACAGCTTTTGAAGATGAACATGGTTTACTTAGGTTCATCCATTTGCTACGTGAACTGAGCGGTGGTAAACCTGTTGGATTTAAGTTATGTATTGGCGATAAAGAAGAATTCATAAACATCTGTTCCGCTATTTGCACTACAGGAATTCTTCCCGATTTTATTTCCATTGATGGTGGTGAGGGTGGCACAGGGGCTGCCCCTCTTGAATTTACCGACCATCTCGGAATGCCTTTATATGATGCTGTTGCATTTGCAAAGCAAACCCTGGATGAATTTGGATTGTCATCTCATGTGAAAATTATTGCTTCAGGCAAAATAGTTACAGGATTCGACATCCTCAAAGTGCTTTCCATTGGGGCATCAGCGTGTTATAGCGCCAGGGGAATGATGATGGCTTTGGGATGCATACAGGCATTGATTTGCGATAGTGGCAGATGTCCTGTTGGTGTAGCAACGCAGGATCCAAAGCTCTATAAAGGTCTTCACCCTGCTGATAAGAAAGTACGAGTGGCCAGCTTTCACCGTAATACTATTGAAGCCACCAAAGAACTTATGGAATCCTGTGGCTTCAAATCAATTGAAAGGATCGATCCTAAAAAATTTTTTCGCAGGATTAATGAAGTGGAGACAAAAAGTTTCGAACAGATTTACTTCCCCATGAAAACAAATCCATATCAACAAAAAGAACAATCACTCTTAAATTAAATTATATGCAGAAAATAAAAGAACAACTTCTTTTGTCAAAAGAAGACCGTGAAATTATTCTTTCTTACCTCCAGAACAGCGTAAGCCGAACAACGTTTAACAGGCATGAAGCCGAGGACCTGAAATCGGAGTTGAACCGTGCAAAAATTGTAAAAAAGGACAGCCTGCCTAAAGATGTAGTGCGCCTGAACTCAACGGTCAGGATTAGGGAAGAAGAAAAGGGAAAAGAAATGAAAGTGACTATAGTTACACCCGAAAAAGCCGACATAAAATTGAACAGGATTTCGGTAATGTCACCAGTAGGTACAGCTCTTATCGGGTTCAGGGAGGGTCAACTGGTTAGCTGGAACGTTCCTTCGGGTAAAAAACAGTTTACTATAATGGAAGTTCAAAACGATTAAATTGTAAAAGGCCATGATCATTCATGGCTTTTTACGTATATAAAAAAGCAGTTCATACCATAATAATGAAGGTTCATACATTTTAATCAGTTCAATACAACAACATTCTCTAGTTTGTGCGTTTAAACATTTTAAATATCAACCTGGTGAAAAATATTCTGATCATAACTTTATTTGTCCTGCTCTTTACTTCCTGCAATAAAATCACAGGGGAGGGTCCCATTGTTCATCAGGAAAGAAATATTTCCGGGTTTACGGGAATTGATCTTCGAATGCCGGGGGATGTTTATGTTACACCCGGGCCCACATTTGATGTGGAACTGAATGCTCAGCAAAATATCCTGGATGTTATGGAAACTTATGTTGAGGGTAACAGTTTAATTATTCGTATTAAAAACGACGTATCTCTCAAAAAACATGAACCTATTTCAATATTCATCAGCCTGCCAGTTGTTCAATCAGTCAGGATCAGTGGTTCGGGAAATATCAATTGCCCAGATTCAATCTTTTCTACCAATTTCACAACAGATATAAGTGGTTCCGGAAATATCAACCTTGCTCATGTGAAAGCCAGTCAACTGAATGCAAATATCAGCGGCTCGGGCAGCACAAGAATAAACGGTGGTGATGCACCCATCGCTTTATTAAACATCAGTGGAAGTGGGAATTTTCATTTACTCAATTTTGCAACTCAAACTATGTCAACCACCACCAGCGGGTCGGGGAATATGTTTGTAAATGTTGCCAACAATTTAAACGCAACTATCTCAGGTAGCGGCTCGGTGCATTATCTTGGAAATCCTGTGGTAAATTCAACAATTTCAGGCTCGGGTATTGTCAAGAAAATTTAAATAAGAAGTGGTCTTTTCTTATAACTCCACACACAATTCATATTACTTAGAAATAACACTTATTTTTAGGCGGTATGTTTGAGAGACTTACCAACTCCATAAATGAAAAAGTTGCAATAAGCCAGGAAGAACTGGAAATTATTAAAAGCCATTTTACACCTAAAAAATTAAGAAAGCGCCAATACCTTTTACAGGAAGGTGATATATGCACCAGGATGGCTTTTGTTGAAAAAGGTTCGCTGATCTCTTACTCTATCGATAATAAAGGTGTACAACATGTAATGCAATTTGCTTTTGAAGACTACTGGATCTCTGATCTTTATAGCTTTTTTACAAAAGAACCTTCACGTTTTAATATTGAAGCAATGGAGGATTCTGAATTGTTGCTTTTGGACTGGGAAAATCATCATAAGCTCCTAAATAAAATTCCTCCGTACGAATCTTATACAAGAATCCTTTACCAGAATGCATACATCGCACTGCAAAGAAGATTGGAGGGCACCCTCGGGCAATCGGCTGAAGAAAAATATCTCAACCTCGTTAACCAGCACCCACTTATACTAAAACGCGTTCCACTCAACCTCATCGCCTCATTTCTGGGCGTTACCCCTGAAACGCTCAGCCGCATCAGGAAACAATTATCTAAATAACTCTTGATCCATATCAAGGCCATTTCTTATCATTAGTCATTGAGCAGCAACAGGTTGCTTGGTAGCTTTGCTTATCAATTACCTGATATGTCAAATCCTGTTACCCTTTCAATAATCGGAGCCGGCGGAAAAACCGGCTCAGCCATTGCAAAAGCATTATCCGGTTATTACCGATTGCTGCTTTCAGCAAAAGAATTAGCTACGCTGGAGGTCCTCCAAACTGAAATCATGAATCATTCGCCTGCAGCTGAAATTGAGCCTGTAATATGCTCAAAAGATGCATGCTGGGAGGCAGACATTATAATTCTTGCTGTAGGCAGTGAAAAGGAAAAAGAAGTGGCCGATGTAATTAGAGAAGTGGCAGCGAACAAAACTGTAATAAGGTTAAAAACTAATGCATACCAGGACTGGGATAAAACTGAATTGCAAAAATTGCTTCCCCACTCCCACATCATACATGCCGATGGAATAGCCGTAAATGAAAGTTATGCTGATGAAAATATTAATAACATACTGGCCATTATCGGATCCTGCATGGCTGGCACTTCCCTGAATCCGTAATCGAATAACAGAAATTAAATTAAATAAATAATCAACAAACAAAACACAATGAAAAAGTTCGCATTTATTATTCCAGTTCTAATAGTTCTAACAGCCTTTGGTACCGTAAATCTTTGGAACAACGATGACGCCCATTCGCAATTAGGATTTACTGTTAAACACATGGGTATCGCCGACATTTCGGGAACCTTTAATGATTTTGATGTTACCATCAATTCATCCAAATCTGATTTCAGCGATGCTGAATTTGAGCTCACAGCCAGAGTTGCATCTATTGATACAAGAGTGACTGCAAGAGACAATCACCTGAAAAGTGCTGATTTTTTCGATGCAGAACAATACCCCATCATTCATTTTAAAACTACTTCTATTAAAAAGAAAGGAAAAAACAAATACAACCTTAAGGGCGATCTTACCATGCATGGTATCACCAAACCGGTAACAATGAAATTAAAATATAATGGAACTGTGGTAGATGAGAAAACAAAAAATCAAACTGCAGGATTCCAGTTAACCGGAACCATTAAGCGTTCCGACTTTAATATCGGAAGTGGCTTCCCTGCCCCCATGATCAGTGATGAAGTTCGTATTAAAGCAGATGGTGAATTCAAAAAATAATACTGAAACTCATGAAAAAATTAATAACCGTTACTGAAACTTCCCCGGCAATTGATATGGCCTTGTTTGCAGCAAGAATTGGATTGGGAACACTTATGCTGGCACATGGTATACCAAAAATGCTAATGTTAATTTCTGGAGGGCCTGTTAGTTTTCCGGGAGTAATGGGCATGAGCCCTGAACTGTCACTTTCACTGGCAGTTTTTGCAGAAGTATTGTGCTCTGTGTTGATCATTGCCGGGATAGGCACCAGGCTGGCCACCATTCCACTGATCGTTACTATGCTGGTGGCAATTCTGGTTATTCATTCAGGTGATCCATTTGCGAAAATTGAACCAGGACTACAATATCTAACTGGTTATGTGATTTTATTACTGGCAGGAAGCGGTAAATATTCATTTGATTATTTACTACAGAAAAAAATGAAACCTGTCAGAATAAAGAAGTTAACAGAAGGAAGATCATTAAGAATTTAGGCAGGATTAATCTATGAAGAACAACGATGAAAAAAGCCCCGATCATTCGGGGCTTTTTAATTTATTTTGTTAAAGTAAAAGACTGATCGGCCAGCTGATTAAATACATATACCCAATTATCATTCTCCACATCCCTCAAAGCAATTCTTAAATGAATACCGAGGGTTTTTCCTTCCGCAACCGGAATCTCACTATAAGGCAGGAATAACTCCAGGTTCTTTTGACCTTTGTTATATTTTACATTAGCATTAGTGGTAAGCCTGAGTTTAGGATAAACCGCTACATAGCCACCCCAATTATAATAATCGTTATTGTCTTTTATATAATAAAGATTCTCATCAACAAGCATTGCTACTACGTAAACATCTCCAAGTTTTGAATTTGTTTTCAGATCGAATGAAGGATAAATAACGATCCCTCCTCTTTCTTTATCATTTACAATTTCAATATCCGTTAAATTATTTGCAATTACCCTTGGAACTTCCTTAGAAGAAACGGCCTGGTTCTTTGGATATAAGGTAGAAATGATTGCCTTATCCCCAGCAGATAGTTCATAATTTGGAGGTAAAGAATATCCATTTGAAGTTTGCCAGGGTTCTACAGAATAATGCATAATGGACTTGGGATCATAAGAAGTACCATTTGTATAAAACTGGCTGCTTACAGCTAAAACATTATGATCGATCTGGTCTTCATCCCAGCCCTGTGTTTCTTTATAAAATTTATAGATGGTATCCCTGTTCCATTTAATAGCCCCGGGATAACTTTGCTCGTGAAGCAGGCCAAGTGCATGACCAAATTCATGTAATACAGTTCCTCTTACCTCTTTTATGTTCCAGCGTACAGGTTCATTCTTCATCATTTTACGGAGGTCTTCCATGTTAGGTGTAATGCCTCTTTTTTTCATTTCTGCTATATACCAGTCAACATCTATAAAACCAAGGGTATCGAGGTTCATGGTTTGCTGGTTGTGAGGCACCTGTATGCAATCTAATCCAATATAGGAATTGTGGCCAAGGCCTTCACCTATTTTGATGCGCATAACCGCAGTAGTAGCATTATCGGGCAGAAAATTGAACTTAATATTTGCATGTTGCTCCCATTCTTTTGCATACTTGATTACAAGGTCGCGGATAGCTTTACTGGAGTTACCCATGAACTTGATATCTATTACATGTCCGTTGTCCCATAGAACATAATTATTAGCCAGCTGTCTTCCATCAGTTGTGGTTGTATCTATGCCTCTAGGAGGTTCAGTTATTCCTAAAGTAGTACAGGAAGGCCTGTAAAACTGGGCAGATAGTGTGGTTGTGAGCATAAATGCGAAGCAACCGAAGAGTACTTTTTTCATATTTGTTGATTGAAGTTTTAAAAGAAATAAATAATAATGGTATTTAAAAATTTATTAACGCCATTCTCCATAGAGCACAAACGCGCCCCAGAAAAACGGGTGACTGTATTTTGGATGGGAGCTTAATTTTACCTGGGCAAGCCTGAGCGCATCTACCTTGTCCATTTTCTTATCCAGGTTAGAATAATACTCATTCATAAGAATGCTGGTAGCTTCATCATCAACTTTCCATAAACTGGCAACAACCGACTTTACATTCTGCGACAAAAAAGCATTGGCAGGCGAAATATTCCACCCTTCGGTCAGTTGTTTGTTCACAGCCGTTTCACAGGCGGAAAGCGTAACCATATCTACATTGCGGAGCATCATTCTTTGAATTTCAGTAATAGTGAGTTTTCCATCATTACCTTTTGAGGAATCGGAATCGGGCAGGAATTTCAAATAGGAACTGGTGAAATCAGAAGAGTAATTCAACACGCCATGGGTTGCAAAGTGCAGGAATTTTTTTTCTGTGAGCGATGATTTTGCAAGTCCCTCTGTTGCCCTTGCATCTGCATAAATTGTCTGGCTGACACCAATAAGCTTCCCAATTTCCTCTACTTCCTTAGTATTGAACTTTAAAGTGGCATCAGGAACGCCAAAGGCTGCAAAGGATTTTAAATCTGCTTTTACCGGAATAAAATCCTTCCCTTTCGAAAAAATATTGATATTATTTGTATAAAAAAGCGAAAAGTCTTCGATCAGGAAATTGAATTTGCCGTTTTCCTTTTTTTCACCAAGACATTGGAAGGGAAGATTACTAAGCGTTCCGCTTGGAATAATACATATTCTCTTCTTGGCTTTGATCTTATCATATACCGATCCTATCAAAACCTTATATAGCTGGTCCGAAGCATCTACAAAACTCATATTGATCTCTTCTTCATCTTCATCCCGCGCTTCCGCCCTTAAATGAAGCGATTCGGTTCCGGTTGATTTTCCTGGTCGCCTTGTTAAACTCCTGAATGCGTTAATCACTCCCGTAATGTCTTTACTCAACGAATCTACCTGGATGGATAATTCTTCATTTGTAAGTGAGAAAGTCATCAGGTTATTCCCATTCAATAAATAAAGTACAATGGCTACATCATCCGGAAGATCACCCTTGTATTGAAGAAAACTTCCCGGGTTGGCCAACTGGGGAAAATACTCACTGAAGCTTTTATCTTTTTGAACCAGGCCCTGTAAATAATTTGTATAATCTTCTTCGGCAATTTCAAGCTGCTTTCTTATTTCAATCTGCGACTGGCCGGTTTGCCTGTTGGCCGATTCCCTTAAAGCATCTGCTTTTTGCTTTTTCTTTTCCAGTTCTTCCATTTCCTTTTCATAACCTTCAATCTTACCACCGCCACCGCTTAACTCTCTAAGACCTGCAAGACCGCTAAGGTTGGCAAAAGCAAATGCTTCTTCCGGCTTACCGGCCTTGGAATAAGCAAAAGAAAGCTTGAAGTAGAGATCTGCTTTTTTAGGATCGTTATTGAAAAGTTTCTTAGCCTTCTCACCTCCATATACATTGGCAGTATATTTATTCAAAAGATCCACAGCAGTTCGGAAATAACTAATGCAGCTGTCGAACTTCATTTGATTGTAAAATGCAAGCCCCATTTCATAATAAGATTCCCAACCGCCCGGTATGCTATACTGTTTTGCAATTGCGATGGCTGACCGGAATTTTTCAAGGGCCTTATCTGTTTGATCTCGTTTCACATCAATTCTTCCCAACTGCGTAAGTGATTCCACCATTTTCGAACGCTCTTTGCTTAAGCCGGCATACTTTCTTGAGCTTTCAAAATATACTTCCGCATTGTCAAGATCATTCTCCTTTAAATATATATTACCAAGAATTAATGCCATGCCTGAAGCAATACGATTAAGGTTTCTTTTTTCTGCTTCAGGATAATCCTTGAGCGACATCCTTTTAGCTTCGGCTTCATTCTTCAAATGAAAATGGCATTCTGCTGCGTTGCCGCGGTACAAAAGATATTCTTCATTAATAAGGTTTTCAGGAAGATATTTGGCAGAACGATCAAGGTATTCCAATGCTTTTGCATAATCGCCCTGGTTATAATAAGTAACGCCAATATTGTTTAAGGTTGTTTGCCTGTAATAATCGATCCTTTCTGCAGCATAAACACTGTCGGCATAATTGAGCGCCTCAATGGACTGGCTATACTCACCAATTACTTTATAAACCGTACCCCTCGAAGCATAGGCATCTGCCATTCGCAAAATATTGCCAGACCTTTTAAAAATATTCATGGCACTGTCGTTTGCCTCCAAAGCTTTTGGAACTTCACCCATTAAAGCATATAAAAAATAAAGCGACTGTAAGGCATTGCCCTGGGCTATATTTTTATTGGTTTCATCTGCTTTTGTTGCAGCTTCCAGCAATAATTGTTCTGCTTTATCAAATTCACCGGTTGAAATATATACTGCATTGGCAATAGATGCTTTCTGCCAGATCATATCCTCAAAGCTTACTGTATCAAAAATTTCCAGAGCCGCCTGGTAATATCTTAGCGCACTGTCCATTTGAGAAAGTTTTACAAACCTGTCACCGCGTAAACTATGACAATAGGCATAAACTTCAGGAGTATTTAATTCCGTTGCCAATTGAAGACATTCATAGTAATATTTATCGCCCTTATCGAATGCAGCTTCGGCATAAGAAAGCGAAGCAAGTGATTTGGTGGCATAGAACTTATAGGTAGTATTTCCGGTGGCATTACTGGTGTGCTTACATTCTTCAAAATATCCAATTGCTTTCTCCCTGTCTATCCTGGACCATGCGTTTCCAAGTTTATACAAAGCTTCAACAGTGGTTTTGGTTGTCACTCCTTTTGCCTTTTCATAAAACTGGGCCGCTTTGTAATAATTTTCATCGTTATGATGCACTTCTCCGGCCTTGATATATGTTTCGGCAACACCTGCAAGGTTTTTTACAGAATCATACAATGCAGCGGAAGTTTCAAAAGCATTCAAAGCCTGGTTCTTCAATCCACTTAAAAGATATAATTCACCAATCTGCTTCCAGGAATATGCCTGTCCGGATTTATTATTGCTCTTTTCGCGTAAGGCAATGGCAGTTTTATGCGCGGAAACTGCCGAATCAAATTTTCCCAGTTCCCAATAAGCACTGCCAGTAACTGTTTTCGCATATCCTGCTTCGTTATACGAATTGAGGGCCAGCATTCTTTGATAAGCATCTTCAAGTGTTGCCATACTGGTGCGGTATTGGCTGCTCATATACTGAGTATACCCAATATTATTTAACATTCTTGCGTAATTGTATTCGTCGCGGATACCAAAGTAAACGCGGGCAGCTTTCTGGTAAACTTCAAGCGCTTTTTCCTGCTTACCCTGGCTATTCAAAACCCCACCCATGTAAGACAAATATTCAGCGTTCTTTAACTTTGATTCATACGTATTTATTTTTTCATTTATAGCTATAGCTTTAGTATAATAATCAATTGCCTGGTCAAAATTTCCTTCATCTGCATAGATCCATCCCTCATATTCATACCTTTTTTTCAGAATGGTCTGGTAAACACTTTCAGCTATTTCGGATCTATATGATTCGGATTTCTGTTCAGCCAGTGCAAGTGCTTCCCTGGCCTTTTGGTATTCGGAAATTTTGTAAAAACAAAAAGCTTTTTTCATTAAAGCATCCAGTTCGGTACCCTTTTTTCCAAACTCAATTGCAGCCTTTATAGACAAATCACACGCTTCAATTGCTTCGGCATACTTTTGCTGGTCCTGCAATATTTGGGCATGGTGATAGTGAAATGCAGCCATCCTTTGCTTTTCATTCAATGCATCTGCAATGGTTTTTGCAAAAGCAATCATATCAACTGCTTCATCCATCTTTCTTTCATTACTTAAATTAACGGCCTGCTCTGAAAGCGATTCCACAATATCACTGCCGGTAATATCACCCCTGTATTCTTCAAACAGTTTTTTAAATTGAACAGGGTTTCTAAATACGGGATATAAAGCATTATAAATATCAATTTTGGTATATGGTGCATTGTTTAATACCCAGGTTGCAAAGGTTTCATTTCCTTTAAAATTTCCGGCAATGTATTTACCCGGATAATACTTAACAAAAACCAGGAAGCCATGAACGGCTTTTGCGTCCACCTCGCGCATTACATCAAACACAGATTTTCCTTTAAAACGGCTACCAACCAATGGTTTTTTTAGTTCATCAAAGCCATCCATGTCTTTAACCATTTCGTATGTTGCCTTTATATCATTGATCATTACGTTAACGATGCTGTCTTCAACCTGCTTACTGTCGGTCCATAAAATATCACGTAAGGTAAATAGTGGGTTACGTTCTATATCCTGCAATTCGATATTTAAAAAAGCAAGTTCAGAGAAAATACTGCGATAGGCTAAAGCCGGAACTTCAATATTTACAGCCAGCACATCTCCTTTTAATATTCTGCCATTGCTGTTGAATAATTCAATAACAGCAACCGAATTGTCATCACCCGTTTGCCTGATCCAGCCAAACCCTGCCTGTGCAAAATCTGTTTGTCCAAAACTGCTGTTGGCAGGTCGCCATTTAGAATAAACACGTACAAGAAAACCCTTTTCAAGTCCGAGGTCTTTCCCGGCGCTTATATATGTAAAGATTGAGTCGCCCTGGGTATAGGTACTATCAATTGGAATAAAAATCTCGCGCACATTCTTTTGATCCTGGCCTGCAAGGGAACTAACCACCAGAAGCATTCCCCATAACAATAAAGCTTTAATAAAATTGAACATGCTGTTTGTTTTGGTTATTTAGATATAATATTAAAGGCAACAGTAATAATACCTATCTCTTCAGCTTTCACACTGGAAACAGATCCCCTGGTGGCACCATCATCATCTGAAAGCAGGTCGTCGAAACTTGCCTGTATTCCGTTCATTTCAGCCCTTGTGGTACTTTGTTCAAACACCGCACGCAAATCAATGGGCTCGCGGGAAACAATCACTTTTAAAAATTCCATTCCCTTTGGTGAATTGGCAGAGACTCCGAGTTTTCGCTTAACCGTTTTTTGCTTTTCAACAAAATAATCAGCAGCTTCTTTAGTTGGAGTAGGATAAATAACTGAAATTTTGTTGTCGGGTGAAATGTCTAATACAGTGTAAAATAATTTTTCCCTGCTTTTATTTTTTATCACCAGGTAAAATGATTCATCCTGCTTAAATACCACTTCCCCTTCGAAAGGTTGTTCAGAAACTGGTAATAAGGAAACATGCACAGACTTCGCCAGCAATCCTCCATCGTTCAGTGTTCTGAGATATTTAATTTTCCTGAACTGTTTGATAGCGTTTAACAGCTGCTGCCTGCCCTCCTCATCAAGTTTATTTCCTTTTACAATAGAAGTCTTCCACCGGGCACTGTCCAGGATGTCCATCAAATGTAAATCCAGCATACCATCACTTCCCTGTCTTATCTCCAGCATCATATCGGCATTGTCTGCAATTGAAAGAAATTTGTAGGATGTTAGTAATGATTGCATCTGGGAAGCAAGGTTTTTTGAAGCACCATCTTTCCCGTCGGATTTAATTTTTATAGATATATCAAAAGCCGGATTTACTATAGATTCCGGGCGGGCTTCATAGGCTAGCCCTTTAATGAGCGGTTTTTCTGCTATACCATAAGATGCAAAATGATCGGCTCTTTGAATGACGCCCGATGTTACAAGAATGTCCTCATCATAAATATGAATGATGCTGCCTGCTTCCAGGCCATCTAATAAACCTTTATCTATTTTAAACAGGGTATCGGTTGATTTTTCTGCATCAACAATTGCCGTTAAAATAAAAGATTCTTTTTTAGGAAGATACTGGCCACTGAATACTATCTGAGAAATATTTCCTTCGGCCATTGGAACCTGGTCGGGATGATGTGATTGAATAAATGCCTTCATTTTAAAGAACAGGTCCTGGTAAGTACTGTTTTCTTTCAGTTCATTCATTGCTTTATAAAAAGCATAGCTTAATGATCCTGCCTGTTCTTTATTTTCATTTACACTTACAGCAACCTGGAAGTTTTGCTGCTGGGGACCCGATCCACTCATTACCACCATGTTGGAAGCATCGTCGGACAGGTTATCAAAAAAACTTTCCTTCTCCGGAACGGAAATGTGTTCTTCCAAAGGATTGTTGGGATCAAAAAAAGCAACCGGTTCGCCCCTGGATACCGTAAATTCTGCACTACGTGTTGCCGTTCCTGAATGGCAGGCATCAATAAGTACAAGTACACTTCCTTCGGAACCCAGTTTGTTGCGCAGCGCCGTTAACTTTTCGCCCAGCTCTTCATCTCTCAAATGGTTTTCTCCTTCGTATTTGCCGGGATAATATTGTGCACGTTTTACATCATAAGGAATCAATGCTTCATCATATCCATCCTCTTCATCTTTTCCTAAAGCAACCGTTTTCTGATCACGGATCTGTTGCCCATGCATAGAAAAATGCACCACGATAATATCCGAACGCCTGGCATTGTTAATAAGCCTGTCCAGGGCAGCTAAAATGCCTGCTTTGGTTGCCTGGGCATCCTTTAAAGTGTCTATATTTTTTTCAAGAAAACCATTTTTAAAAAGGGCAGCCTTTATGTATTTTATATCGTTCAAAGATGCAATGGGAGAAATATTGCTTTCTTTTGGATAGTTTCCCACAGCAACAATAAGGGCGCGCTTTTGTTGTGCATGAACATGCAGGAAGAACAGGGAAAGTATGAAACTAAAAAAGATTCTCATTCTTATAGCATTGGTTGGTTAAACAATAGTGCATGGATTTTCATAAGTAAGAAAATACATAACAGGTTCACCGGAAAATGATCATTTTTTAATTTTTTTATCAAATAGGAAAATTCCTGCAGAAAAAAGCAATTTCCGGGATCGTATGGGCTGAAACACTTGTGTGATCAGCGTTTGGGGATTTAAAGTTAATGTTTAAGCCGCAGTTTCCTAGGCTTCAGCATACTAATTACAAAAAAAAGAAATTAAAACAGGTATACGTATAAAAACATAATTATATAAAATATGAATGAAATATCATTCAATTACCTTTTCTATCGGGCACCGAATAAAGCTGGCCCTGGAACATTTTTACTTTAGGTATTGCAGAAAGAAAAAGCCTGCAGACTATTGCAGGCTTTCATTTAAAGTTTGCGGTGAGGGAGGGATTCGAACCCTCGGTACAGTTTAACCCGTACGGCAGTTTAGCAAACTGCTGATTTCAGCCACTCATCCACCTCACCTTTCTAAGTTGAAACTTGTGGAATATTGATGAAATGTAGAAAGCATTTTTTTCTAGTGTTCAACCATTTCAACAACATTTCACCATAACTAACATCTTCAGCTCTTAAACCCATTCGAGGGCAGCAAAAATAGGGATTAAGCGATAATAACAGAAAAATTAAGTTTGATTATAAGAAATTACATGGCAGCCAGCTGAACTTTTTGCTGAAGTTCCATTACGCTGTCGCGAAAAGTACCGTCTGTATCCATCAGGTCTTTTACCGTTTGACAGGAATGAATCACTGTTGTATGATCTCTACCACCAAAATGTTCTCCAATTGTTTTGAGAGAGTTCTTGGTAAAGGCTTTGGCAAGGTACATGGTGATTTGCCTGGCCTGAACAATTTCGCGCTTCCTGGTTTTTTGAAGCAGCTTATCGTAAGGCACATCAAAATAATCACATACCATTTTCTGAATGGTATCTATAGTGATCTCTTTGCTTGATGTTTTTACAAAATTTCTCAAAACTTTCTTTGCCAGATCGAGGTCGATCTCCCTGCGATTGAGCGAAGATTGTGCCAACAGGGAAATTAATGCACCTTCCAGTTCCCTGATATTGGTATTTATATTATATGCAATGTACTTGACCACTTCTTTGGGCATTTCGAGGCCGTCATTCTTCATTTTCCTTTCCAGGATTTCAATACGGGTATCGTAATCCGGCATTTGAATATCGGCACTTAAGCCCCAGCGAAACCTGCTCAGCAATCGTTCCTGTACACCTTCCAGGTCTTTAGGAGATTTATCGGAAGTAAGAACCAGCTGCTTGCCGGACTGGTGCAAATGGTTAAAGATGGCAAAGAAGGCATCCTGCGATTTTTCAGCCCTGTTAAAGAACTGAACATCATCTATAATAAGCACATCTATCAGCTGGTAAAAATGAATAAAATCGTTGATGGCATTATTTCTACTATGATCTACAAACTGGTTAATGAACTTTTCGGAGCTAACATAAAGCACTACCTTATTAGGATAGGTTTTTTTTACTTCGTTACCAATAGCCTGTGCAAGGTGCGTTTTGCCCAAACCTACCGTTCCGTAAATTACTAATGGGTTAAAAGAATTGGAGCCTGGCTTTTCTGCAACGGTTTTCCCTGCCCTGCGTGCCACCCTGTTACTGTCGCCTTCTATAAATGCATCAAAAGTATAATTTGGATTCAGTTGCGGGTCGATGTGCATTTTCTTCAGGCCCGGAATAACAAAAGGATTTTTAACCGGGGTATTGATCACCAGGGGGAAATCCATTTCATTATTGGTAAAGGATTTATAATTATGCCCCGACATATCAACGGTAACAGGTTTATTATAATTATTACCACCATCAACCATGATGCGGTATTCGAGCCTGGCTTCTTTGCCCAGTTCTCTTTTTAAAGTTTTGGCAAGGAGGTTTACATAATGCTCTTCGAGGTATTCGTAAAAAAACTGGCTGGGAACCTGGATCACAAGTACGTTTCCTTTTAAATTAACGGGCTTAATGGGTTCAAACCAGGTTTTAAAATGCTGCCATTCCACTATATCCTTTATAATCGACAAACAATTGATCCAAACAAGTTCTGCATTTTTCTCCATGAACGCTAAAGCAGTTTATAAGTTAAATCGTTAGAAAATTTTCAACAGTATGTGTAAAAAAAAATTTTTTTGCGATGGGAAAGCGAATATCTAAAAAAGGCTGCATAAAAAAAATTTTTATTCATCTGTTTTTTTAGTAGCAATTCGAATGGTTTCAAAATAAAATTTTCCCTTCACTCATCACTGAAAAAAACACCCGGGAAATAAGCATTTAATGTAATAAGGGCTGCAGGAACGCGGTAAAAAGATAAACCATTTAAGCTATAAATAATTTCTTTTTTTATTTGGGAACTAGTCTTAATTTCTAAGCTTTTCAACCTGCTGATTTAATTTACTGCAATTTTGTTCCCGCATCCTTTTCAGGATGAAAACCTGGCTATGCAAAAAAAAATTTCAATGAAGCTGCGGCCCTCCGAGGCAGCCGACCCTGATACAATCAGATCCTTAGCTGCCCAAACTTCGGGGATAAAGCTAACTTCAGTTACCGGTTATCACATAACCCGTCAGTCAATTGACGCCAGGAGCAGGGAACCATGGATAAACCTTACATTGATCTTGTTTATAGATGAACCCTTTCATCCTATACAACTTCTTCCTGTTGAATATAAGGACGTTCATCATGCACATAAAAAAGTAATTGTAGTCGGGGCAGGTCCCGCAGGTTTATTTGCAGCACTCCGGCTGATTGAGCTGGGAATTCAACCCATGATTATTGAAAGAGGAAAAGATATTCGAAGTCGCCGCCGCGACCTTGCGGCCATTAATAAGGAAGGAATTGTAAACCCCGAAAGCAATTATTGTTTTGGCGAAGGAGGCGCCGGTACCTATAGCGACGGAAAACTATACACACGCAGTACCAAAAGAGGTGATATTAATCGTATTCTTAACTTATTTGTTCGTTTTGGTGCCACAGAAAAAATCCTTTACGAAGCACATCCTCATATTGGCACCAACAAACTCCCACAGATCATTACATCAATGCGCGAAATGATTGAAGCATGTGGTGGAAGGGTTTTGTTTAATGCAAAATTGTCGGATATTATCATTGAAGAGGGAATTGCAACAGCGGTACAACTTGATAATGGCGAAAAAAAGTATGCAGATGCCATTATACTGGCAACAGGTCATTCGGCCAGGGATATATTCCAGCTTTTACATGATAAAGGCCTGAACATAGAAGCAAAAGATTTTGCCCTGGGTGTAAGAGTTGAACATCCTCAATCGCTGATAGACAGTGCTCAATATCATTGTAAAACAAGAAGTGAATTTTTGCCTCCTGCAGCTTACAGCCTGGTACACCAGGTAAACGGCAAAGGTGTTTTTTCATTTTGCATGTGCCCCGGTGGAATCATTGCCCCCGCCGCCACCAACCCCGGAGAGATCGTGGTAAATGGCTGGTCGCCTTCTAAAAGAAATAATCCATTTGCCAACAGCGGTATTGTGGTTACGGTGGAAAAGGATAAACTGAAAGATTATATAAAATACGGAGCACTGGCCGCATTGCAATTTCAAAAAGAAGTTGAAAAAAGAAGCTTTGAATGGGGAGGAGGCAAATTAGTGGCACCTGCACAGCGCATGGTAGATTTTACCTGCAAAAAATTTTCTGATTCATTACCCGGTTGCAGTTATTTACCCGGTATTAATCCGGCAATGCTCAACGAAGTGCTGCCTTCATTTGTTTATGCTTCTCTTCAACAGGCATTTGTTGAATTTGGTAAAAAAATGAAAGGTTATTTTACCAATGAAGCCGTGGTGGTGGCAACAGAATCAAGAACATCATCTCCTGTTAGAATTCCCCGCAATCATCTTAGCCTTGAACATCCCCAAATTAAAAATCTTTATCCATGCGGTGAGGGCGCCGGTTATGCAGGAGGAATAGTGAGTGCAGCCATGGATGGAGAAAGGGTGGCGGAGAGAATTGCGGTTAGGTTAGGAAATAGAAGTTTAGAGTTTAAAGTTTAGAGCCTGTGAATGCCCAGGCAGTTTAAAGTTTGGTAGGGTGGGTTCGCTTTCTGTTTCCGTTTCTATTTCTGCTTCTCTTTCGCTTTCTGTTTCTGTTTCACTTTCTATTTCTGCTTCTCTTTCGCTTTCTGTTTCTGTTTCTGTTTCACTTTCTCTTTCTGTTTCACTTTCTTCTCTTCTGCCGATCATCACGGAATAATAACAAACATATACCAAATCGTATATGATTTAATTATATTTCCCGAGATTTACCCCGCCAAACTCAACCTAATGAACTTACTTGAAGCAAGGAACTTAAAGAAATATTATGCAACGCAAAAAGCAGTTGATGATATCAGTTTTGAAGTGGCACCGGGAACCATATTTGGTTTACTGGGCCCCAATGGCGCAGGTAAAACCACTTTGCTGCGCATGATAACAGGGATATTTTACCCGGATGAAGGGGAAATACTTCTTGAAGGCAAAACCTTTGTACCAGAAAAAGACATTGCAAGGATTGGCTACATGCCCGAAGAAAGGGGCTTGTATAAAAAGATGAAGATCGGGGAACAGGCTTTATATCTTGCCCGCCTCAAAGGGATTCCAAAAGCAAGAGCCATGGAACTTATCACCCACTGGTTTAAAAAACTGGAAATGGAAAGCTGGTGGAATAAAAAAGTAGAAGATCTTTCCAAGGGTATGTCGCAAAAGCTCCAGTTTGTTACAACAGTTTTGCATCAACCCAAACTTATTATTCTTGATGAACCCTTCAGTGGCCTCGATCCCCTGAACAGCAATATCATTAAAGAAGAAATTTTTCAACTTGCAAAAAATGGGTCTACAGTTATATTCAGTACCCACCGTATGGAACAGGTGGAGGAGATCTGCGACCATATAATCCTGGTAAACAAAGGACAAAAGATCCTGGACGGCACAGTAAAAGATGTAAAGCAACGGTACAAGGAAAATCTTTTCAGGATAGGCTTCGAAAACCAGCCCCCGGCGGCCATACCATCGTCCTTCGAGGTTATGAAAGAACACAGGGATCATTCCTTTACTGTGAAGATTCATGAGGGCTTTAGCCAGAATGATGTTTTAAAACATTATATAAATTCGGGAGCAGCCATTACTTCATTCAATGAAATACTTCCCAGCCTTAACGAAATCTTTATAAAACTTGTTGAAGGAACACCTGCCGCAAGACAATTTCAAAACCTTTCTGCTTAAAATAATTATATGAACAAAACCTGGCTGATTATACAAAGAGAATACCTGAGCAGGGTAAAAAAGAAAACATTTATTCTTTCCACCATTCTTACACCTCTGCTTTTTGTTGTGTTAATTGGAGCAGTGATCTTTTTAACGGTCAAGAACATACGTAATGAAAAGATAGCGGTTATAGATCCATCCGGAATTTTAAAAGGAAATCTTGAAAGCAGTAAAACCGTAACCTATGATTTTCGCGAGGATGTAGATACCAGTAATTTTTCTTCAAAAGGATACTCCGCCATTCTTTACCCTCCCGGCAGCGGTATAAATAACAGTCAAAATTTCAAGATCATTACTGAAAAAAGTCTGAGCCGTTATGCCAACGACAGGATTGAAGATGATATCAGTACGGCAATGGAAAACAATGCCATTTCTGATTCTCTTAAAATAGATCCGCGAATTATTGATGAATTGAAAAAGAATGCCGGGCTTACCAGGGTTGAATTCAATAAACTTGATGAGATAGATCAATCGGGCGGCAGCAATTTTAATGTGGCCAGCATGATCGGTTATTTCACCGGCTTTCTTATCTACATCACCCTTTTTATTTATGGAATTATGGTAATGAGGGGCGTAATGGAAGAAAAAACCAACCGTATTGCCGAAGTAGTGGTTTCTTCTGTAAAACCTTTCCAGTTAATGATGGGTAAGATCGTTGGTATTGGAGCAGTTGGACTCACCCAGTTCCTGATCTGGATCGTACTGATAATTGGACTTAGTTCGCTGATGATGTCCTTTATTCCTGCGGATGTATTGCAACAGGTGCAGGACAACAG
>JAEZCV010000125.1 GCA_023429985.1 Bacteroidota bacterium
ACATAGCCTAATCTTCCTCCGCTGATCCTGGTTACATAATCCCTGTTGTTCTGTACCCATTGTTTATATAACAATCCTTTTTCTGCACCCTGGCTAATTGGTTTTACAAAAACTTCCTTTGCATTATTTCCATTTGCATTGGAAGAAATTGATAATACAGTTCTTTTATTTACTTTATTCTCCAGCAACTGATCAAGGTTTGATGTGGCAACCAGGGTTTCTCCATCTATCTTTAAAAGATAATCGCCTGCCTTAATGGATCCTGTCAATGCTGCAGGACTGTAATCAATGATCTCTGAGATTTTAAACTTTCCATCTTTCTCATAAATGTCAGCGTCGAATCTTAAACCCAGCTTTCCTACAGCAATAAAATTTCCACCAAAGAAGCCAACACCTGAATGGGAAGCATTTAATTCACCAACCATAAGATTCAATATTCTTCTCAATTCATCGGGGTTCTGAGCGCCCATGGCCAAAGGCTCATAAACCTTTTTAATGGCGCTCCAGTCGCGGCCATGAAAATTTTCATCATAAAAACCTTTATTCTGCAGTTCCCATGTTTGCCTGAATATTTCCATTTTTTCCTCCTCAAAATCGATCTTTGTTTCGGCCACCATTGCCAGCGGCTTAACAGTTCTTGAATCTACTGAAACAGAAAATATGCGACCATTTTCAATATAATATATCTCTTTACCATCTGCTGTCAGCTGCATGTTAGATTTAAAATTTCCCCCGGAAGTTAATTGCTTTAATGTGGCAGGCTCGCGCGATAATTCATCAAGAGTATAACTGTAAATATTAAACTGGTTGCCAAGGCCGGCACCTACATACATTGTTTTTCCATCCTTGCTTAAAATAATACTATTTACGTCGGCTTCAACGGGTAATAGACTTAATCGCTGGCGAAGACCTTCCCAGGTAATGTCGGTAGTGTTGGATTTAGATTTATTTGCCGACATGGAATCAATAACCTTATCCGACTTTGAAGTGTTTTTATCAGTGCTTGTCCGCGCAGGCTCTGAAAAAAGATCCCGGAACTGGTCTTCACGAAAAACGGGCTGCTTTGGCTGAAGATCTACTCTTGCAACTACACCATTCTCTGTTCTCTGTCCTGTTGTAAATAACAGGGATTTTCCATCGCTCGTCCATACTACGTCACCACCAAAAGTATTGGCAAGAAAACTCACTTGTTTTGCATCTCCACCGTTTGAAGGAACTACATAAATATTACGCAAAGCTTTGGGACCGTAAGCTCCATAGGCAATCCACTTTCCATCGGGCGACCAGCTCATACTCGCACCGGAAGAAATTGGAGAAAAATTAAATGTGCCTTTAGCAATCATTGCATCTTTCCTGCTGCTCAAATCGAGTACTCTTAGCTCCTGGTTATTTCGAAGAAAAGCAATTCTTTTACCATCGGGAGAAATGGTAATCCCTGCTTCATTATCCATGTTATTGGTTAATTGCGTTTCCCTCGATGATATAAAATCATATTGATAAATATTATAATTCCCGGAACGCGATGAGAGGTAAACAATACTGTTACTTCCAGGCAACCAGGTAATATTCGATTCCATGCCTGAGTTAGTAGTTATCCGGGTGGCTTCGCCCGGGTCTTTGGTACCTGCTACAAAAACCTCTCCCCTGGCAACAAAAGCAACTTTCTTTCCATCCGGAGATAATGCCATGCTGGAAAACCCCGAGTTCAACTTTTTGTACTCAATGGCAGGAGAGGCAGGGGATCCAAAAAGCTTAATGTTTACCGGGCTAACCTGCAACGATTGAGTATTTAATTTCCAAATGGAATAATCAGATTCAAAAACTATTGTATGCCCATCCTTTGAAATGGAAGGCCACAATACTCTTCCACTTTTAAAATCAGTTACCTGTCTTGCATTTCCATTTACATTTTGCATCCATATATTTTGAACTCCATTTCGGTCAGAAACATAATATAAAGTCTTACCATCAGGATGCCACATAGGCCATAATTGTTTGGCGCCCCTGTCAGCAAGCATTGTATATTTTTTTGCTGAAGGTTGATAAAGCCATATCTCGGATTCATCGAGGTGACTTCTTCCATTGCGCCACCATTGCAGGGCTCCAAAGCCCCGGGCAGCAAAAGCAATGGTCTTTCCATCAGGTGAGGGCGCCGCATGATGTTCACTCATATAACGTTCATCTGTAACCGACATTGGCGTACCTCCGGCAACCGGGATTTTAAATACATCTCTCATAGACGAAATGTCGCGGCTGGAAGATGAGTAAAACACGTACTTGGAATCGCCCGACCATGCATGAAGATCATCATAAGCATCATCATAGGTTAAACGGTTGAGATTACCTTTATGAAGATCAAGTACATAAATATCTCCACTGCCCGTGCGTGTTGAAATGAAGGCGAGGTATTTACCATCCGGCGAAAACAATGGTCTGGCTTCCACAGCTGTATGCGAAACCAGCAGTCTTGCTTCGCCCCCTTCGGCAGACACCGTCCAAATATCGCTGCCCGAAACAAATGCCAGCTTTGTTCCGTCATGCGAAATCGCAGGATCGTAATAATAAGTGCGGGATTTTTGTGCCTGGGATGCAAAGGAAATTCCAAAAAGGAAAAGCAGGAATTGAAGTTTCATGTTCTGGTTTTGAAATATGAAAATTAGGTAATTGGAATGAAACAATAATTTTTTCAATATCTCTTCAGCGTATCATTCAGCCCCTGGGCAAAAGCTTCGCTTACCGGAATGGTCTTATTTCCTATGGTTACCTGCTGTCTTTCCACCTTTTCCAGCTTATTAACAGCAACTACAAATGAGCGGTGTATTCGTACAAACTTTTCCGGAGGCAAAAGGTTAATGGCTTCTGCAAATGTGCTGCGGGAAAGCAGGCTTTTATCTTTTAGAACAAAATTCACATAATTACCGGTAGCTTCCAGGAACAGGATATCCTCAAACAAAACTTTTACCTGTTCATATCCGGTTTTTAAAAACAAATGATCCACCTCTTCCGGAGCATTTCGAAAATTAAATAATTCGTAAGCCTTGTTACATCCTTTAATAAACCTTGCCAGCGAAAATGGCTTTAATAAATAATCCACTGCATCCAGTTCAAAACTGGTAACTGCATGTTCGGAGTATGCCGTAGTGAAGATCACAAGAGGCTTCCTGGCAAGGCTGTTGAAGAATTCAATTCCCGAAATATCTGGCATCTTAATATCAAGAAAGATCAGGTCAACATTTTCCTTTTGTAAATATTCCAATGCCTGGAAGGCATCGGTAAAAGCAGCCTTTAACTCAAGAAAAGGAACTTTTGATGCATGGGATCTTATGATCTCAAGTGCAATGGGTTCGTCATCAATGGCAACAGCTTTCATAAATTCCGTTTTATCGCCCGCTTTTGCTATGATCAACTAAGATAATCTTATGGTAAGATGTACAAAAAAATCTTTCTTTGTTTCTCGAATCTGCAAATCATGCCGGTTGGGATAGATCAGCTGCAATCTTTGCTTTACATTGTCAAGTCCAATTCCACTTTTTCCTTTTTCAGGATCATTATCCTGCTGTAAATGCTTGCTGTTGGAAACATCAAAATGCAAAACCTTCTCCCGCATTTCAAGCGTAATATTTATATAAGATGGCTCCCTGAAACTGATCCCATGTTTAAATGCATTTTCTACAAATGGAATCAGCAGCATAGGGGCAATTTGAACTATGTCGCGCGGCTGATCAATATCGGCCATTATTGAAACATTAGATTTTGATTCCGTTCGCAGTTTTTGAAAGCTTATATAATTATTCAGGTAATCAATTTCCCTGGACAAGGCAATTTTCTCCTGCATATTTTCCTGTAACATGAATCGCATCATATCACCCAGCTTTTCGATGCCCGAGCTTGTACGCTCGGCATTTTCCTGCAAGGCCATTCCATAAATTGTATTTAAAGCATTGAACAAAAAATGTGGATTGATCTGAGACCGAAGAAAATCAAGGTTAGCATGCGACCTTCCCAGTGCCTGTTTTAGCGAATAAATTACTTCGTTCCCTTTCAAATGCCTTTTAAATAAAAACCAGGTAACAGGTGCAAACAGGAAGAACTGGAAACATACATTGAAAAAACTAATTACTGCACCACGGTCTTCATCCTGCGCAAGTGCCATTGAAATAATAAATATCGGCAGGTAAGAAATTAACAGCAATAAAATTGTTCTTAACATGTAAAACCTGAATGGCCTCTTTCTTTTATAGGCCGCAGGTATAAGTGTATGAAAGGAATAATTATAATAAAAGATGGAAAAAAGTACAACTACGGCCCATGCCACATTCACTTCCTTTTCGGCTTTGCCTGCCAGTAAAAGAAACATGATGATCATCCAGAATACAAAAGCAATGAGTGTACCCGGTTTGATGAACTTATACTTTTCTTCTATTTCCTTTGAATTGGATAAAATATAAATAGAAGCATATCTAATGAAAGTGTAAAAGACAAATAACAATAAAAGCCAGGCCGAATACAAAATGGATTTTTGGTATATAATATAATAGGGCTCCCTTCCCGGCTTGTCCCAGGGAAGAAACTGATCTTTCATATAAGTACCCATGGCTCCCATGGCCAGTGCAACAATTGCAACCACCAGCAAAACGGAGAAAATATTCAACCATAGATTTTCCTTTCTTAAAATCCGAGGTACTACATAAAAATTCAGAAAAAGAAAGGAAAGGTAGAAAAGTCCAAACCTTATAAGGCCAGATACAAAATAAAAATTAAAAGGTTCCAGCATTTCGCGCTTCACAATCCTTGACCCCCCAGATAATGCATCGGTAATATGAAAGAAAACTGTAAATACAAATATCGCAGTAGCCGCCCAGAATTCTATGCGGTTAAAATTATCAAGCCTGGGTATCAATTTTTTCATGTGGGTTGCTTAAAGCGCAATGTTAGCACATAGGCTGCCATGTAAACTCTTAATGTGATAAAACCTTTTATAAATGTGACGAATCTGTATCCAGTATTTTCTGCTGGAGATATTTAATGAAAATCATGAATGTCTGCCAGTTTATCACATTTTATCTGCACTGTACAATACAGGAAGTGCCGAAGAGAAACAGCTAAGGGTAGATTTATAAATGCAATTTTAAGTAGAAGGGAGGGAGGAGCAAAACTCCCTACCTTTGTTTGCCGGAAAACAATTTTTGCCGGGAAATAAATATGCAGATCACCGCTAAACTTATACAATTGCTTCCTTTGCAAACCGGAACAGGCAAGAACGGTCAATGGAAAAAACAGGACATTATTGTTGAAACTGAAGGACAGTATCCAAAAAAGATCTGCATTTCAATCTGGGGCGACAAGATCGATGAAAAAAATCTTCAGGCAGGCAATATGCTGAAAATTGATTTCGATGTTGAAAGCCGCGAATTCAATGGCAGGTGGTATACCGATGTTAAGGCCTGGAAAATTGAACCCACAGGAAGTGCCGGCGCCCAGGCACCCGATTCTCATGCTTACGACGACATGAAGCATGAAGATGATCTTCCATTCTGACAGCAAACCAACTACTCTTCGGCTGAAGCGTACCAGCGCTTATACACTTTGTTTAAATAAGTGACCAGGAAAATTACGAGCATTACCACTCCAAGTATTTCTGCAGTCAGGAAAGCCATGGACCTTTCAGCAACATCGACCTTATAATGGTCATAATATGTTCTTATTCGCAGTCTTTCATAATAAGCTGCTACTATGCAAAGTGGAATGAATGGAAGAAGCCAGGTAAACAGGTTGATGGCTATACCTGTTACAAAGCTTCGTTTTCGCTGGTAAATTGCCGTAACTGAAATTCCAAAGAAGATCATTGCGTAAAACAGGATCCATAAGAAACCTGTAAATCCTGTTGAGCGGGTAAACGCCATAAACAGCGAAGTGAGAATGGTAAGAACAATTCCTGCCAGTAACGCAAGAAAAAAGCTTTTAACCGTGGAATGACGGAAAGTAAACATCAGCAACGTCAGGCAGAGCGTTATATAAAAATGCATCCGAAAGAAAGAGGGAATATTTTCGGCATCAAACCGATGCTTGCGATCCATAATATTTCCCATGCTTTCCTGGATGTTACCTAGCTGGTATCGCTTATTTAATCTAAAAAGATATTCATTGCTTTGGTCAAAATAATAATATCCCTCTCCTATGGAATATTTATCAATGATCTTTTGCAGCGCTAATTTCAATGCTTCACGGTCAGGAGTTTTAAAATTTTCAACCAGTTCCTTATATATTTCATAAGAACCCAAACTTCTGGGATCATATTGACTAAAATAAGGAGATAAAAAATTATAGTCGGGTACACTAAACAAAATATATGAAGTATCGGAAAGTTTTGTAAAACTATCAGCCACGGCCAGCCTTAGGTCTAGACTTCCTTTATAAATATTTGTTCGCGAAGAGCCCGTACGTATCTCATTTGATTCATAGTATTCCTTGTCACGGGTTACTGCAGGTACATTGTGTATTTCAGGACTGTCAACTACAAATAAATATTCCCTGTCCCAGCTATGGTCCAGCGAATCATATTCCAGTTGAACAATCCCGCGGTTTACAGTATTAATATCATTAAATATCTCCTCGTCGGAATAGGCACTATTTGCTTTTGCCGTTTCAACCAATGGTTGTACAAATGGAAAAAAAACAAAAACGCCAATAGAAATAAAATATAAAACAAAACTGAGCAACCTGTCTCCTGCAGTACTCAGCCCAAACCTTTTAAACACATTGAACCTTAATAGAAATATCGACCAAAGCACCAGTGCAACAAGAGAAATGACTATAACAAATCCTACCCATGTACTACTAAGCGATTCACTCCGTGGATCGTCGGGAGCCAGAAAAGAAATAATGGCAAGGGTAATCACCATCAGCAATCCGTAATACAAAACAAGGTGTACGCGTGAACTCCATGCATTAGGATGATGCAGCAGCATTTTCCGGTCAAGCCTGTCGAGAAAACCTGGAGCTATTGGTCTTTTTGTATCCATGCTTAAAAAAATCTTTTAGTTGAATTGGAAATGTCGCGGAAATAGGTAATTGGCAGTTGCTGCTTTACCATTTTTTCAATCATTTCATTTGCCGGAAGTACAAGCGAAGAAACTGTATAATAACCCCCGTTAAAATGAATTTGAACAGGGTCATTTGCAAATATTTCGGCAAGTCTTTCCCTTCCTGCCTGCGTTTCAATTTCAATCACCCAGGTAATGGTCTGCCCTTTTTCACCCGTGCGGAAAAGACATTCACCCTGCCTGATAAATAAAACGGTATCGGCAATTTTTTCAACTTCATGCAACTGCTGTGAACTTAATAAAACACCCATCGGATGTTTTATGGATTTTGCCATATATCGCAGATCGGTAAGAATGGTTTGCTGTGCAAGAATATCAAGATTGGCAAGTGGTTCATCTAACAACATCAGCTGAGGCCTTTGCAACAACACACGCGCAATTTCAAACCTGGTCCGGTAACCGCTGCTCACCTGGTTCCATGTAAGATGTGCATATTCAGAAAGATTCATGCGCTCCAGCATAAAATCAACCATCAATTCATTTTGACTTCCTCTTATACCGGATATGGATGCAGAAAAATGCAGGTTATCCTTAAGCTGGCCATACCAACGTGGAATCCTTTGTGGTATAAAGGCCAGCTGATGTTTAATATTATATTGCTCTTTGCTGGCAATTGTTTTAAAATGAATGTCGCCACTATCTGTAGCCAATTGCCCTGCTATAGCTCTTAGCAAAGTGGTTTTACCATTACCATTTTCTCCTACTATGCCAATAACTTCTCCGCTGGAAACAGCCAGACTAATAGGTTGTAACACAAACCGACTTCCCTTATAGGCCTTTGAAATATTTTGAACCTCTAGAAGATCTTCTTTATTGAAATGAAAGCTGCTATTCGTTTGCCTGAGCTCCTGCAAAATAATCACAGCGTTTTCCATAAATGCAGTTGAAGGCTCGGAATAATCACCCTGGTGGAATTGCCTGAAAGACCTGCTCCAGGTTATTGTTTGGCGAAGCAGTTCTTCATTACCGGCATCAAATGCCAGGTCGAGCATACGCCGAATGGCAAGATTATAGTCGCGATGCTGGAGGTAAGATTCGATCTCGGAAATACGGTCGGGCATAGTTTTGGCTGGTTATTGCAACAAATTAATTAAATAAAGAGGAAGAACAGATAAACTTCAGGTAATGAAATCATAAAAATGAAGGAAAGTCAAAATAACAGCTAACCATATCATCTTAAATATTATGTAGGATTCTAACTACAAAGCATATCTGTAAAATCAATGGATATAACTTGCACCGTCCCCCTGATTAAATTCGGACTATGAAATGAATCAGCCACCATATAAGCTATATTATACCGACGATGATGTCGACGACAGGATGCTGTTTGAAGAAGTAGCAGGAGCCATAAATGAAATTCAACAATTATCAGTATTTGAAAGCGGCATACATTTACTCCGGCACCTGGAATCTATTAATGAAAAAGACCTTCCCACTTCAATTGTATGCGACATGAAAATGCACCTGATGGATGGCCTTGAGGTTTTAGAAAAGCTGAAGGAAAATCCCTGTTGGTCCAAAATACCTGTTACAATTTTAACCACATCATCCAGCCGTCTGGAAAAAGAAAAAGCACTTAAAGCAGGGGCAAAAGATTTTATTACCAAGCCTGTAACCATTTCCGAGCTGGAAGCTATCATCAGGAAAATCCTTTTTTACCAATAATCAATTTCTAAAAGGAATAATTACTTCCAGCTTACAACCTGAACCAGGGGCTGTATTTATTTTAAAGCTTCCGCCGGCAACCAAAACCCTGTTCCGGATATTTACATATCCCAAACCAGGTTCCATTGAATCGAGGTCAAATCCCTTCCCATCATCTTCAATTTTTAATTTAAGCAGTTCATCGTTATGATCAATTGAAACATAAATATTCCTGGCCTGTGCGTGTTTGATAATATTAGTGATCTGCTCCTGCGTAATGCGCAGGATTGAACGCTTTACTTCCTGGCTAACCAGGTCTTCACCAGGAAAATTCTTTATATACGCGATTTTAAATCCATCGTAAGCCCCAACCTGTCCCATTAACGTGTTCATTGATTCTTCCAGGTGAATTTCGCGCTGCGATGTACTCACCAGGGCTTCTGAAATTTTTTTTATTTCCCTTATGGCATCGCTTATCAAGCCAAGGCCCTTTCCTGCCATGTTTCGATCTACATCGTTTTTATCCAGCGCTCTTCCCAGGTACATTTTTGCTGTGATCAGAAGCTGGTTCACATTATCATGCAATTCACGGCTCAATTCCTTGCTTTCCGATTCCTTATAGGCCGAAACAGCATTTTCAATTTCACTGGAAGTATGCTGATCCAGTTGCTTTAATTTTCTTCCCAGCAAAAACTGTTCAGTTATATTTTCCACAGTATGCAAAATATATTCAACAACACCTTTATTATTCTTTATAGGAATATTCAATGGCTTCCAGTAATGTTCTACAAACCTGCTGGTTCCAGGTATCCTGGTATCATATCTTTGAATATCCATTGCATGAGGCCTGCCCGTTTTTAAAACAAGGTGAAGTGACTCGGTTAAGTTTCTTACCCCATTTGCATGCGGATTGGCCGGATTGTCCGGAAAAGCTTCAAACAAGGGTTTACCAATAATGCTGCGGTCCTGCTGGGTATTATGCAAATAAAGTTCACTGGCTTCAATTATTGTAAAACCAGGAGCTGCATTTACAATTAAATAACTCGCAGGCAACAATTTAAAAACCTGCTCAAATATTCTTCATTCAGGTCAAATTCTGGTAGAGAGCGAAGAAGGCAGGGGAACTACCTTTACCCTAAAGTTACCGCTTCACCAGGATAGCTGATTGCCTGAATTCTTAGGAACATCCTAACATCTTTACTTCCTACCTTAGAGCAGCATAAAATCATCACCCGGTAAATATTAAAATATGAAGTGGGGTTTATTACTGTTCTTTCTTGCAGCCGGCTTTAATGCCGATGCCCAGTCTTTAAAAGACCTGTTATATGGTGGAAAATTAAAAAAGGGAACTACAGGAGTGATCCGCAAAACAGATGACCTGAGTACCAAGATTGATACGGGCCAGAAATCCGATACTTTAATTATTGATTCTTTAAGGTTCAACCAGGACTCCGTTACCAGCGACTCCACGGTAATTGCCGCACCTGACTTAATGCCAGTTGCAGACTTTGAAAAGGATAGCACCAATGAAATTATAGCCATTGACTCCGCTGAAGCTAACGTTGACCGTGAAATTGAAATACCGGAAATTGAAACACCGGCAACCCCGCAATCGCCCAAAGCCCCGGTTATTGCAAAATCCAATAACCGCATCTGGAAAGATTATACCGATTCATTAAAAACGGTATTGGAAACTGAAGTGCTTAACAATAAAAAGATCAAAAAAGGCACTTATTATCTTACCCTCGAATACGAAATAGATTTGGATGGTACGGTTGAAGTAACAAAGATCATTTCATCACCCGAAAATGCAGTTTTGCAAAGCCAGGTGCAGGAAAGATTAATGTATGGCGCACCGCAAATGAATCCTCTTCCTGCCAGTGCAACAAAAAAGGTGAAGCGGAAGTATAATTTTAATATTACTAAGAACTGATAGTAGTTAAAAATTATTTTAAAAAGATCCTGTACGGGATCTTTTTTTATGCCCAATAACGATAAATATTTTGAACCACAGAGTCACGGAGACAGGGAGGAACACAGAGCATCCTCCGTGAAACTTTGTGCCTCTGTGGCTCCGTGGTTCAAAAAAAATTAAAACAGAATCCTTACAAAACAAAAAAGACGCGAAGAAGAATCTCCGCGCCTTACCCAATCCTGAATAACCATTATATCATCTCACCTCTTTCCTATCTTGATGGTTTCCCTGTTTCCGTCTACTAATAATTCTAAAATATATATGCCTGTTTTCAAACTTCCCGTTTCTACACGAATCTGTTTACCAGCAGCCTTAACATCCTTCACCAGTCTTCCTGCCGCATCATAGAGCTTCACCGTTCCTGCTGTTGAAGGCTGTTTCCTCAAATCTATTACCAATTCATTGTGTGAAGTTTGAACCAACTGTTGTACCATGCTTGTCAACCTGATGTTGATCCTTATAATCTTGCTGTATATGAAGCTGCCATCATCATCCAGCTGTTTGATCCTGTAAAAACTGGTTCCTTCTAATGGATTCACATCGGTGAACTCATAGTTTCTCTCGCTATTGCTGAACCCTGCTGCCGAAACAGCGCCTAGTTTGATAAAATCTACCCCATTAGGACTACGCTCAATTTCGAAGCCCTTGCTGTTTTGTTCGGAACCTGTTGTCCATTTCAATAAAACACCTTTGTTTTGGTAAACACCGGTGAAAGCAATAAAGTTTACCGGAAGAGTGCCCGTTGTTACCATGGCGGTTGCAGGTGAAGTGGTAAGCACCTGCGATGTGGCCCCAAAATCATTATACTCGAAAACTGCAAAATGATAAATTGTTCCAGGCTGAAGATTGGTTACTGTAACAAAATCCTGCAAGCCATCAAACACTACATAATTGCCATCGCCTATTTCAGCTCCCGAACCAAAAAATGAATTTGCAAAATATTCTATGCTGTTAGCCGGCACTTCATCAACCGCACTTCCCTGTTTCATTAATACAATACGCTTATTGCCGCTTCCATTTGTCCAATGAAGGGTAGCGGATCCTGTAGAAACCGTACCGGGTAAAGCATTCCCGGCCTGAACTGCAGGTGGACCAATCGTGGTTACCTGTCCGGCACTTCCTGGAACAAGGTAAACAGGAGCATCACTGCCGTTGAATTCAAAAACAGCAAAATGATAAGTTGTTCCTGGTAAAAGATTGGTTATAGTTGCATTGCTGGAAGTAGATTTATATACAACATAATTACCGGCACCTAATTGACTACCATTACCAAAAACTGTATTGGAATTATAACTTGTAAGGTCGGCTGGCATAACATCAACTGCATTTCCCTGCCTTGCTACAACAAGCCTGTTAGATCCATTACCATTCGTCCAGCTAACGATAACACTGTTTGACGCAACAGAAGTAAAAGCAACATTGTTTGCCTGCACTGTAGGTACAGAAAGGGTGGATTGTGATGCCTCTGCAAATGAACTGGTGAGGTAAGCAATATTGCTTCCAGATCCACTGTACTCATAAACCCTGAAATGGTACACCGTATTTGGCGATAACCCTGTCAGGTCAATAAATCCGCCGATATTATCATAAACAACTTTCTGACCGGCACTGATCTCCGGAGCTACATTAAATGCAGAAGTGGTAGTTCCAAGATAATCTACTCCGTCCACCGGCACTGCATCAACGGGCGCTCCTGCTCTTACTACTACAATTCTTCTTTCACCGTTACCTAAACTCCAGTTCACGCGCATTTTAGTTCCATCGAGTTGCGAAAATGAAAGATTGCTCGGGGAAACCGTTGGCCTGTCGGCTGTTGACTGGCTTCCGGTGGCAGCATTTAAATTATATACTATACCTGAAGATCCATTGGCTTCAAAAACTGCAAAATGATAGGTTTTGTTGATATCCAGACCTGTTACAGTAACACTATTTGAAGTACTGCTGTATACTACATAGTTTCCGGCTCCCAACTGCGCACCATTTCCAAAAATGGTGGAAGAAGAATAAGTTGAATAAGTTGTTGGTATTGCATCTACAGCAACACCTTCTCTTGCCACAACCAGCCTGCGTGTGCCATTGCCGGGCGTCCAGCTTATGGTCATTGCGTTCCCTGTAATGTTACTGAAAACTATATTCGAAGGTGCTATTGTTGGTGCCACCAGGGTTTCCCTGCTTCCTGTTGCATAACTGCTGGTAAGGTATGCAATCGTGCTTCCTGTACCTGAATATTCATATATGCGGAAATAATAAGTTACGCCAGTTTCAAGTCCTGACAAATCCATAAATCCGCCAGTATTATCATAAATTACTTTCTGACCTGCGCTGATTTCGGGTGCTGCAGTAAAGGATGTTGAACTTACTGGTAAATAATCAACACCATCGGTTGGAACAGCATCCACCGGCGATCCCGCTCGTGCTATTATAATACGTCTTGCGCCATTTCCAATTGTCCAGCTGATGCGCATGGAATTACCATCAATCTGAGAAAAACTCAGTGCAGAAGATGGAACTGTTGGCCTTTCGGAAGTCGCTGCACTGGCCACCGCCGGATCAATAAGGTTATACACCGGTGCACTGCTGCCATTAGCCTCATAAATGGCAAAATGATATGTTTTATTTACAGTGAGTGCATTTAATGTAATGGTTGTTGCTGTTGTAAAGCCAACAACATAATTTCCATTGCCAAGATGTGTACCACTTCCAAAATTGGAATGGGCACTGTAAAGGCTGAGTTGTGCCGGACTAACATCTACTGCACCATCTTCCTTTGCAATTACCAGGCGGCGTGCACCATCACCTGCCGTCCAGTTTAATTTCATTGATGTTGAAGTTATGTTGGAGAAACTGATGTTTGATGGCTGGGTTGTAGGTGCTGAAACGGTAGACTGGCTTCCGCTTGCAAAGCTGCTGGTTAAATAAGCAATGGTTGATCCTGTACCATCATATTCATACACTTTAAAATAATAGGTAGTAGCAGGATCAAGTCCTTTACAATCGAAGCTT
>JAEZCV010000198.1 GCA_023429985.1 Bacteroidota bacterium
GCCCTGGCCCTGTTAACCCTGCCGGGCGTAGTTACTGCCCAGGACAATAATCAGAAAGAGAAAGAGAAACAGGAAGGGAAAGAACATCAAACCATTGTTATTACCCGAACTGGCGATATCGATAAAAAAACAATTATTGAAATTGATGGAGATAAAGTAAAGGTCAATGGTAAAGAAATAAAGGATAGTGAAGGTATTACTGTAAACGTAAGTTCCATTAAAGGATCTATGTTTCGCAGTGCTGCCCCCAATGCCTGGAGTTTTGATCTTAACGGAGACAATATCTCTCTGTTTAAAGAAGATGAAAATCGCGCAATGCTTGGCGTAATAACCGAAAATCATTCAAAAGGCGCCGAAATCAAATCTATTACAGAAGGTACTGCTGCCGAAAAAATGGGTTTACAGAAAGGTGATGTTATTACAAAGGTGGGCGATAAAAAAATCGAAGGTACAGGCGGCGTAACCGAAGCCATTAAAAGCATGAAGCCGGGCGATAAGGTAGATGTGTATGTTTTAAGAGATGGCAAAGAAGTAAAAAAATCGGGTGAATTAGGAAAATGGAGAGGCGTTCGTATGAACTCTGTTTCCATACCCAGAATTGATATGCAGCAATTTGAACGTTTTGGTGAAGGTTTTGGCGCTACCGTATGGGCCCCATCAAGACCAAAACTTGGTTTATCTGTTCAGGATACCGAAGATGGAACAGGTGTAAAAGTGCTGGAAGTTGAAGAAGAAAGTAATGCTGCAAAAGCAGGCATTCAAAAAAATGATATTATTCTTTCAGTAGATGATATTAAAATTCAGGGAACATCAGATATTAGCCGTGCCATGAGACCCAAACCCGAAAAGTTTGTTTATAATTTCAGGATCAGCAGAAATGGAAAAACCCAGGATATTGAAGTGAAGATGCCAAAAAAGATCAAAACGGTTGATCTTTAAAAACAGATTGTCTGAACAAAAAAGGCTGCCCCCGGGCGGCTTTTTTTATTTGGCTGCTTCAATGCCTACATTTGCCCTGAATGAACACGGAAGAATTTGATACCGTAATCGGGCTGGAAATTCATGCGCAGCTGCTAACGAAAACAAAATTGTTTTGCAGCGACAGCACCGATTTTGGAGCGCCTCCCAATTCACAGGTAAGTACCATCTCGCTGGCCCATCCGGGAACGCTTCCCATGTTGAATAAAGAAGTTATTCCAATGGCTGTAAAACTTGGATTAGCATTAAACTGCAGCATTAATTCACCCACCTGGTTTGATAGGAAAAATTATTTCTATCCCGACCTGCCCAAAGGATACCAGGTTTCACAACATGAATCACCTGTCTGTTTTAATGGAAAACTGGATATTGGAGAAGAAAAGGAAAGATGGATCCGCATTAACAGGATCCATATAGAAGAAGATGCTGGTAAAACCATCCATGGCAATGAAGCCTATTCCTCAATAGATTACAACCGTGCAGGAATGCCCTTACTTGAAATTGTTACAGAACCCGACATTCAGTCGGCGGAAGAAGCAGTAAGATTTGTTTCCCATATTCGTTCCCTGCTAAGAAAACTGGGTGTTTGCGATGGTAATATGGAGGAAGGAAGTTTTCGTGTAGATGTAAACATTTCCCTTAAACCCGTAGGTTCAAAAGTTTTAGGTACAAGGGCAGAAATAAAAAACCTGAACTCTCTCCGCTTCATTAAAAAAGCAATTCTTTTTGAAGATGAAAGAATGAGGGAAGTTTTAATGCAGGGGAATGTTTTAGAACAGGAAACCCGGGGCTTTAAAGAAGAAGATGGAACAACATTCACTATCAGGAAAAAAGAAGATGAAGATGACTATCGCTATTTTCCCGAACCCGATCTGCCCCCTGTAACTATTTCTGCCGAATTAATTGACCTGATAAAATCATCTTTGCCGGAAACAACTGCAGAAACCAAAAAACGAATTGTTTCTTCCTATTCTTTACCGGAAAAAGATGCTGCTCAATTGGCCTCAGATGATGAACTCTGCGCATATTTTGAATCTGTATGTTTATATACATCTCATTACAGGCAGGCCGCCAACTGGTGCCTTTTAACCATCAGAAATTATTTATCAAATAATGATATTAATATTTCTGCGTTCCCTGTGCATCCTGAATCCCTGGCATTATTAATTAAAAAGGTTGAGAATGGAATCATCAATTTTGGAACTGCAACAAATACAATATTTCCAGTATTAACCTCTACTCCCGGTATAAACATAGAGCAGTTTATTATTGAAAGGGACCTGGGGAAGTCGGCCGCGACGGGTGAAATTGAAAAACTTGTAAATGAAGCTTTAGAAAAGTTTGCCGAAAAAATAACAGAATATAAAAAGGGAAAGAAGGGATTGATCAGTTTATTTGTAGGAGAAGTAATGAAAAGATCGGGTGGAAAAGCCGATGCAAAAAAAGTGCAGGAACTGTTTCTTGAAAAATTAAAAAACTAAAATGAAAAGAATTACGGTGCTTATATTGTTGCCATTCATTTTTTCCTGCGGGAAAAAATTGAACAACGAATTTATAGTTGAGGGAGAGATCAGCAACAGCGATGCAAGGATGATTTATCTTGAAGAAAATGTTTCCGGCCGACCTCCCCTCACCATAGATTCTTCCGTTCTGGAAGGAAATAAATTTTCACTGACAGGAAGTGGAAAAGAGCAATCGATTTATTCTTTGCGATCCGACAGGTCGCCTTATCCATTTGCCTTAGTCATCAACGATGCAAAAAAGATCAATGTAAAAGCCGATCCTTCAAACACCATGGATCCATACAGTGTATCCGGTTCTCCTGCCAGCCAGGGTATTATTGATTTTGACAGGAATATTTCCCGCCGTGCGCAGGATATTTACCTGCTTACAAAAGATATTGACAGCTTGCAACGTATGGAAACCCCCGACAGTTTACTAACAGAACCTTTCAATCGATACGACCAACAGGTGCAGGAATTAAAAAATTACGCGCTCGATTTTATAGATAAATCTTCAAGCCCTGTGCTGGCATTGTATGCTGTAGGAAGCTTCCAGCGTTTAAGTGAACAATTGCGCATCAAAGGTTTTAATGAGAATGAAGTTTTGAGTATTGTAGATAAGCTGGCAGAAAAATTCAAAGAGCATACTTCGCTGGCGGAATTAAGAGAGGGTTTAAAACCAAAAACAGCTCCTGATTTTTCTTTGCCGGATACAAGTGGGAATGTTGTAGCCCTTTCATCATTCAGGGGCCGGTATGTTTTGGTTGATTTCTGGGCCAGCTGGTGTGCACCCTGCAGGATGGAAAATCCGAATATTGTATCTGCCTATAAAAAATTCAACGATAAAAATTTTACCATCCTGGGCGTATCGCTTGATAAAACAAAAGATGCCTGGTTAAAAGCAATAAGAAGCGACAGTTTAACCTGGACGCATGTAAGTGATTTAAAATTCTGGAACAGTGCTGCCGCTGCACTGTTTAAGGTGAACAGCATTCCTTATAATGTTTTGCTGGATCCGCAGGGAAATATTATTGCGGAGAACTTGCATGGCGATGCTTTGCACAGGAAATTGCAGGAAGTACTTCAATAATTTCTCTGCATAACGAAGTGTATAAGGAGCGCCTTATTTTTTATCCCGTGGGCTCCTGGTTGTACTCTAATGAATGATAGCATCTGAACGTTGATGAATTGCTACCTTGTTGAAGTTTGAATTTCTAAAATGAAAACCCGCATCAGCGAATCAGCGTAAAGTAATATCTGCGACTTCTTCAGCATATTTAAATCAACCTGCTGGAAAATATTGTAATTGAATGCAGCTGAAAAAGTTGGCCTGATGAGCGCTGATGAACAAAAAAAAGGCTGTCCAATTGGACAGCCTTGATAATTTTAAAGAAACTATTATTTCATTACAACTCTGTAGTTAGTTGCAGTTCCGGCACCTGTGATATTCAGGGTCAATGTAATTGACCTTTCACAAGATGAGAATGTATTCAACTGACCAGATGCAGACACTACGTTATAGCCTGTACCTGAAGACTGGGCCGGCATGGTAACAGTGAAGTTAGCCGGGTTTGCCCAGTTAAGCACAACATTCAGATCGTTCCAGCCAAAATCGTATATATTCTCGATTTTAGCAGTGGCTGTGGTAGCGCTGGTTTGAACTATATCCTTTAATACAGTTGTATACGGACCCCAGGATAATGCCCCGGCAGAAGTATACTCCATTGTTGAATTATAAGGACCTGCAAGAGCAGTCAGATCCACTTCACAATACGGCCTTAACACCAGGTGATAAGTTGAAGCGAATTGGGATGAAGGTGCATCGGGACTTGTAACTTTTACCCTGATGGTGTCTACCCTGTTACCTGCATAGCCTGCAAACAAACCTTTTAATTCTACAGTATCAGCTGCCTGTCCGGCAGGAATAGTGATAGTGGTTGGTGCTGTAAATTGTGTTCCCTGCGCAGCTCCTGTTGGAGAAGAATAGGAAATATTGATGGTCCTGTCCTGGTCAGAAACCGTGGTAAAACCAACAGGGATCCTGAACATGGAATTAGGGTTATTCTCAACATAGTACACTTTAGGAAGCGCCATTGTTCCCGTATCCGAGGTAGCAAATTTCACTTCGCTTCGAGGGGAAATAATGTCGTCATTTACTTCCTTTTTACATGCTACCATTACAACAGCCATGGAGGCAGCAGCAAAAAATATTCTGGAAATTTTATTAAACATAGCTTTTTAATTATAGTTTTTAAGGATTCTGATCAGCAGCTGACATAGATTCATTTGCATCCAGTTCTGCCTGAGGAATTTTCATGATGAACCTTGGATCTTCCGGTCCTGTTGTATAAATAGAAGGATTGAAGTTTGATCCACCATGGTTACCAGCGCCCTGCGGACGATTTAAACCAGTCATTAACCTCTTGATATCCATCAGGGCAAATCCTTCACCCCAAAGTTCAATTCTTCTTTGCAACAGAATTTCATCAATCAGTGCCTGGCCACTAAATCCGGCCGCACTATATGCAGGATATCTTGCCTGAACCATTGTTTGCAATACAGTTCTTGCAGGACCCTCCTGTCCCTGGCGAGCCAAGGCTTCTGCTTCAATCAGGTACATTTCACTGGCTCTCATATAAATATAATCAGCAGCCCAGCTTCCGGCAACAGGAACCCTGAACTTCAGCTGATTGTAAGCAGGGTTTGTAGCAGTTGCATTTGCAGGATCATTAAACACCTGTTTACGAACATCACCTGCAGGGATTAGGTCATACAGAGCTTTAGTGATTTTCTTTTGACCTCCCAGGTAGGCATATCCCTGTGTAGAAATATCTATATGAGAGAAGAAAGAAGCATAAATAGTAGCCTGGTCAGCAGGAATCAAAGAACCCCACATAACTTCTGATAAAGAAAGCTTGGAGAAACCTTCAAGATATTCGGTTTGCCCCATTGGAGTATAACCCTGGCGAGCCCTGTTAGCATAAGTAGCTGCAGTTGACCAGTCTTCCATTAATAAAGCTACACGTGCTCTGAAGCCCTGAACAACACGAACATCCATTCTTGTTTTATCTAACTGGCCTTTGCCATCAAGCAGGGTTTCAGCTGTTTCAAGATCTGAAATGATCTGGTCGTAAACACCCTGTACGGTTCCGCGAGGATTTCCCTGTAAGGCTACTGAAGTATAAATAGGAACTCCTGGAGCGCTTTCATTTCCTTTATAGGTTTGCTGGAAATAATTGATCAGGTAGAAATAAGCAAATGCACGGATACCTAAAGCCTCACCTCTTACTCTTTCAATATCGGCCTGGGTGGCTGAAGGATCATTTAAATTATCCAATCCGAATAAAAGCGTATTGGCCTGGCCAATCAGGTCATAATAGAACCTCCATGCGGCATGGGGTTGCCTGGTTGAAGTAACAAAGGTCCACTCGGTATAATTGTAAACGGCATTATACCAGCCATAACCTGCACTATGTACCACCATGTCATTTCCCATCAGGTCATTAGCAAGGTCCCAGCTTTTCTGACCATAGCTGTCGTGACGGGTAGACACCATGTTAAATGCTGTTCTGTAGGTGCTGGATAAAGTTGAAGTGATCGACTCCATCTTACCCAGGATCTGCTCCTGCGGAACGGCCGTTGTTGGCGTTACGTCAAGATAGTCTTTCTTACAACCTGCCATAGTTCCCCCTATTAAAAGGAAGGCGGCTGCAAATTTGAATGTATTTTTCATCTTCTTATACGTTTAGTTTTTTTAGAAATTGGCTGTTAAACCAAAAGTTACAGTTCTGAATGGAGGATAGGACTGGCTTGAAACACCCGAGAAAGTAGTCTGGGGATCCATTCCCTTTCTTTGAGTGAACAGGTAAGCATTATCAACATTTGCAAAAACTGATAAACCGGAAAGCGTTAACCTGTTAACAAGATTCCTTGGTAAAGTGTAGCTTAAGGTTATGTTCCTGATATTCAAATAATCGCCACTTACCAACCACTGTGAATGCTGTGAATTGTTACCCTGATCAGCCACTTCATTATGCAGTCTTGGAACATTGGTTACATCACCAGGCTTCTGCCATCTTTGTAAAGCATCAACATGTAAATGTGATCCATAATCACCCCTGTGCATCAAACTTGCATAGTTGGCATCATAGAACTGAGCTCCTACTGCAAAAGTTGTAAGAATAGAAAGGTCAAAACCTTTATACCTGAATGAATTGGTTAAACCACCCTGCAGGTCAGGTAAAGCAGAACCATGATAGTAAAGAGAAGCAGCAGAATAACTGTTAGTTAATACTCTTTCTCCAGTTGGTTTGCCATCAGCACCTAATACATCTTTATAGAATAAAGCATCACCTGTAGAAGCATCTACACCTGCATATTCACGCAGCCAGAATTCGTATACAGAACGGCCTGGGAACAAACGCTGTGTTCCGCGGATAATTCCTTCTTCACTTGATTTACCAGGAGGAAGTTCTGTTACTTCATTCTTATAGCTGGTAAGGTTCAGATCCACTCTCCAGTCGAAATTGGTAGCACGAACTGCATTATATCCCAATTGCAGTTCCCAACCGGAATTCTTCATAGTACCAACGTTTCTCCAAACTGAAGTGTATGGTGAAGAAATTGGAAGAGGAACATCGAATAACAAATCAGAAGAAGTTCGTGTGAAGTATTCAATAGTACCCTGTAAACGATTTTTCAACAAAGTGAAATCCAAACCAACGTTGAAGTTTTTGTTTTTCTCCCATGTAAGTTCAGGATTTCCGGGACGGCTAGGCTGACCATAAGAACCCAGTCCATCTGCATAGAAATATGTTCTGTAAGAATAGTAAAGACCGCCTAATCCTTCATTACCCTGCTCACCATAGCTGGCCCTTAATTTTAATTCGTTGATCCAGCCAACATTTCTCATGAATTCTTCCTGGCTGATTCTCCAGCCAATACCGGCTGAATAAAAATTACCCCAACGTACAGAATCTGCAAATCTTGAAGAACCGTCAGTACGATAAGAAGCAGATAAAAGGTATTTCTGATCCAGTTCGTAGTTAACGTTTGCAAAATAGCTTTCTATTCTGTGGTTGTCTTCGTAAGAAGTAGGCTGACCGAAAATCTCCTGGCCATTATCTAATTCAGTGAAGCCATAATAAGGGAAGCCTGTTTTATTGGCAGCCAGGTAGTTTGAACGGTATTTATAGTTTTCATGCCCAACTAATGCACGGATGCCATGCCTGTTAAGCGTTTTGTTCCATGATAAAACCTGGTTGGCTGTTAAGGACAAAATTCTTGTATTAGCCTTTGTTGACCTTCCGCGGTTAGCAGCAGCATCACCAAACAAACTGTTCTGGTATTCTGTTGATGCATCGCTGTAACTGGTTACACCAATTGTTCCTCTTAAAGCAAAATCTTTCAGGAACTTAATTTCTGCAAACGCATTTGCGTTACCATTGAAAGTGTTGTTATCTCTTACATCGAGTAACAGGTTACCAAGCGGATTAACCAATCCCAGGTAAGGCCTTGTACCCATTTGCGCAGGTGTACCCCAATCGAGGTTTCCACCAGGAAGCAAAGATGTATCGATTATTGCACCCGTAGTAGGATTTCTGTGGTAAACAGGGTAGATAGGACCCATGGTGCGCGAGAAGAAGAACGCCGAACTACCAGCACTTCCGCCTGTTTCACCAGTAGCCCTCTGCCTTTCAGAAATAGCAGCATCTACCTGCAAGCCGGTATTCAACCAAGTTGTTGGCTGGTTGTTTACGTTCATCCTTGCGTTATATCTTTTAAAACCAGTATGCCTAACGGTTCCTTCTTCATTCAAATAACCGAAAGAAATATAATAATCACTCCTGTCGCCTACACCAGAAAGACTGATAGAAGCATTGGTACGAGGAGCAGTTTGAAACAATGCATCTTCCCAATCATCACTCCATAGTAAAGAAGCATTTGGGTTTATTTTTCCTGTTGCTGGATCTACAAGCGTATTTCCCGGAACATTATAAGCATTATATACTAAACCTGAAGCACTTGTAAGGATATTTGAAGCCTGGATACCAGCCTGGGTTGGAGAAACAGGAGTAGCTCCATACAGGTAGCTATTTCTTGCAGCTTCCCACATCAGCTCGATCCACTCGTTTGTGCTCACCCTGTCGTACTCAGGAATACCGCGCGACATGAAACCCTGGCGGATATTTGCAGTAACCATTGGTGTACCTCTTCTACCTTTTTTAGTAGTGATCATTACCACACCGTTGGCTGCCCTTGAACCATATAATGCAGCAGCAGCAGCATCTTTCAGTACAGTTACAGACTCAATATCGTCCATGTTCAAAGAAGAAATAGATCCGTCGTAAGGAACACCATTCAAAACATACAATGGTGAAGAACTTGCGTTGATCGATCCAATACCACGAATACGGATATCCGGACCAGTACCTGGCCTACCACCACCACTGGTTGCAGACAAACCTGGAACGTTTCCTTCCAAAGCACGGGTTACAGAAGTAACCTGCTGCCTTCCAAGTGTTTTTGCAGTTACTGTATTCTCCGCTCCCGTAAACTGCGTTTTACGGATCTGGCCATAAGGAACCGTAACAATTACCTCATCCATGATGGGGTCGGTACCCGAAGCAAGAGATACATTAATAGATGTTTGAGTGCCTATAGTTATCTCCTGGGCCTGGAAACCAACTGAAGTGATAACTAACACACGGCCATTGGGGGGAACTGAAATGCTGAATGTACCATCTGAAGCAGTAGCAGTTCCGATTGTAGTACCTTTTACAGTAACTGAAGCTGCGGGAATTCCATTTCCCTGATTATCAGTAACTCGTCCGGTAATCGTCCGGTTTTGCGCCAGTAGCTGCGAACACATCGCAAACACTCCCAGCAGGATAAACAGTAGTCTTCTCATGTTTTTTTGAATTAAATTTTTAAGATGCAGTTATAGTTTAAAGTAGTCCAGACAATAAAAAATAACAATTAATAAAGCGGTCCGGGGATTATAGACTATAAACCCATCGTGATTGCTGCACGAATTTAAGGGAATGTGAAAAAAAAGTTACAAAAATGGTAAGTTATTTTTAAGTTTTTGACATTTATTCTCATAAGTAACTTAAAATCAAGAATTTAAATATTCATATATGGAATAAAAAAATGTGATGAAACCGTGGAATTGGATTTCTACAGTTTTATAAGTTTCTTATTTCCAAATTCTTATGGATTAAGTAAACCCCACAAATTTCTACGAATATTGGTGGGCACGATATTTTTCCAGGCCTATTTCCGCTTTTTGTAAAAACTAATGATAAGTGCAGGCAGTAGAACCAGGTTGGCAAAAGTGGCTGTAACCAGCGTTAGCGAAGTGAGCCAGCCCAGGGCCTGCGTACCTCCAAAACCACTGAAAACAAAAATGACGAACCCGGCAATCAAAACAATGGAGGTATATATGATGCTTAGCCCGGTAGAATGAATGGTTTCAATAACCAATTGTTCGGGATCCTTAACCGAATTTCTTTGCAACTGCTTATAATTCACTAAAAACCTGATGGTTATATCTATTGCAATCCCCAGGGCCACGCTAAAAACCAGTACAGTTGAAGGCTTTAACGGCACACCGGCCCAACCCATTAATCCTGCCGTCATCACCAATGGTATCAGGTTAGGAATCAATGAACAAAGCAGGATCTTCCAGGAACGGAAAAGGTAAAGCATGCATAACGCAATCAGCAAAAATGCCCAGAAAATACTTTCCTTCAACCCATTTATAATAAACTGGGAACCCTCCAAAAATGTAACACTCGTACCTGTAAGTTCCACATCATACCTGGAACTGTCGAAATATTGATTTGCCTGGGTTTTTATACTGTCGAGCACCAGCGGAAGCCTTTCACTCCCAATATCCATCATACTTACACTGATCCTTACCTTTTGCCTGTTGCTGTCCATAAAGGACGTGGTAAGCTGGTTAAAAGAATTTCCACCCTGGCCCTGCTGGTTATTTGCCGATAAATAAGGCCTTAGCGCAATCATATCATTATCCCCCGGCATGATATAATAATTACTGTCGCCCTCAAAAAACGCCTGCTTCGCAAATTTTAATCCTTCCGTAATGGTAATTGGGCGGCCTATATATGGTAACGCGGCCATATATCTTACCAGTGAATCCATCTTCAGCAAATTGTCAAGGTTCCTGGTGGCTCCCATCTTCTTCCTAGTGTCCACAGTGATCTCCAAAGGCATCACACCTTTAAAGTTCCTTTCAAAAAACTTCAGATCCGTGTATACCTTGTCATTTTTTGGAAGATCATCAACAATAAAACCAACACTCCTGATACGCATGATGCCGGCTACAGAAAAAACCAATAACAGCGCCGTTACTCCATAAATTAATTTACGGTGATGCAGCGACCATCTTTCCAGCCCGTCGAGCCCCATCTGCAACCAAAGATTATCCAGATACCTTGTATGCCTTTGCTTTGGCGGAGGTAAAAGGTTTAAAGCCACCGGGATCAATATCAAAGAAATAAAGAACAACAACATGATGTTGATGCCGGCCACCACCCCAAATTCTTTTAAAATGGCACTTTTCGTGAGTGCAAACACGGCAAAACCTATTGCAGCAGCAATATTGCAAAACAGGGTTACAATTCCCATTTTACCAATCATATCAATAATGGCCTGCCGCTTATCACCCGTTAACCGGTAGGATGTATGAAATTTATTAAGGAAATAGATACAATTGGGAACTCCAATCACTACAATAAGTGGTGGGATCAAAGCAGTTAATAATGTGATCTTATAGCCTGATAAATTCAATATTCCCATACTCCACACCACTCCAATAATTACAACTAACAGCGATAATGCCGTAGCACTGAAGGAGCGGAAAAAAACAAAAAGTATCAATGCCGATAACAATACAGATCCCAACAGAAATAAACGCATTTCTTTTTGCAGCTTATCGCTGGTAATGGTTCTTATTAAAGGCAGTCCGCTTAAATAGATCTCTGTATCGTATTTTTTACCAAATTCACTGGCAGGTGTGGTAATGTCATTTACAAGTTTTGTACGCGCCGGAGAGTTGATGAGTTCTGAATTCACACGCACGGCCATGAGCCAGGCATTTGTTTCGGCATTATACATCAAACCTCTGTAAAAGGGAAGATTCAGAAATTCATTCCTGCTGCTGTCTAATTGCTCCTGCGTTAATTTTTGCTGTGGAAATATCTTTACTGCCTTTAATCTTTCATTTTCTTCTGAGCGCACCAGGTTAATGGCTCCAGGTAGCGAGATAATATCATTTACTCCTTTGATCTTTTTAAGGTCATGGTGCAGTTTTGCATAATCATTAAAAAATTCCGCTTCAAACATTCTTTCGCTCTGGACACCAATCACCAGCACATTTCCATCGTCGCCAAACTGTTTGCGAAATTCCTGGTAAGCCAGGTATTTTGGATTATCTGTTGGAATGGCCTTGGAAAACTCATAACTCAATTTCACTTTGCTGGCCTGCCATCCAAAAAAAGCAGTAAGGGCTGCTAAAACAAAAATGAGGAGATAACCATTTCTTAAAATAAATCTTGCAAGGGATGTCCACATCAACACAAGTTTGTGGCGCAAAGAAACTGAATGATGACTGATTATCAAATTATGCAGGCAAATCCATCATTTTAACACCCTTTCCATCCTGGTGCTGCTCGCTAAGTTTGTTTTCCACTTAGCTTTGAAGGGTGAGACTTTTCATTTTATTATTGCTGTTAATTTCTTTTCGCGGTTTTTCCCAGAACAATTTCCCTGCTGTAGGTATGTGGCGTGAACATGCTCCTTACCAGGGAACAATTGATGTTGCGGCTTCTCCCAATAAAATTTATGCAGCTACACCCTACAGTCTTTTTAGTGTGGACCGCACCACAAAAGAAATTGAAAGAATTTCGAAAGTATCAGGACTTAGTGAAACAGGAGTTTCGCAAATAGAATTCGATCACATTTCTAAAAAACTGGTGGTTGCTTATTTCAACAGCAATATTGATATTATAGATGCCAATGGAATTCATAATGTTCCGGGATTCAAAAGAGCTTTGATCTCGGGCGACAAAACGATAATCCATATTTATACGGCGAATCAAATTGCATATCTTTCTACAGGTATTGGTATTCTTGTGCTTGACCTTGAAAAATTTGAGATCAGCTCTTCATGGCTTATTGGGAATGGTGGCAATCAGGTAAAAACAAATGGCTTTACCATTAGCGGTAACTCTTTTTATGCAGCTACAGAAGAAGGGTTGAAAATAATTTCAAAAGACAACAATAATCCGGGCGTTTTCAGCAACTGGCAAAATATCTCCGGGCAAAATGGTTTGCCTTCGGGTGTTCCTGAATATATTGCAACCATCCAGGATAAAACTGTTGTAGTAATCGATGATTCTCTTTACATTGAAAATGGCACCTCGTGGAATTTAATTTTGGGTGATGACTGGAATGTAAATGGCATGGACGTATCTGAAGGAAAGATCCTTCTGTCTCAAATTCATTCAAACGGCGACGCCCGCTTAAGGATCTTAGATGCCATCGGCAATGTAGAGAATACATTGCAACAACCGGGTGTAATTGGATTTCCCCTACATGCCCTGAAGCTTAATAATGAATATTGGATTGCTGACCTCTACGGAGGATTATCAAACTGGACAGGCAACAATGCTGAAACCTACAGGCCTAACTCACCTGAAAATATTGCCCTTGGTGAAATGGTAATTACCAATGATGTTTTGTACGCCTCCGCAGGTAGCGTAAATGACGCCTGGAATTATTTATATAACCGCAGCGGCATATTTAATTTAACAAATGGCTACTGGTCTGTAATTAACCAATACAGCTATCCTGCACTGGATACATTGCTTGACTTTATAACGGTTGCTGTTGACCCGCGCGATCAATCCCTTTGGGCCGGTTCTTTCGGTGGTGGGCTATTGCATAAAAAACAGGATGGCAGCATAGAAATTTTCAAGCAAAATTCTCCATTGGAAGCAGCTATTGGCGATCCGGGAAGTTACAGGGTTTCCGGACTGGCATTTGACAGGCGTGAAAATTTATGGATCAGTAATTATGGCACTACAAAACAATTGCATGTTTTAAAAAATGATGGAAGCTGGGCCTCCTTTTCCATTCCTTTTTTTCTTACGGAAAATGCAGTAAGTAAAATACTGGTTGATGATGCTGAACAAGTGTGGATCGTTTCGCCAAAAAATAACGGGCTGATAGTTTTAAATCATAAAAATACAATTGATAATACCAGTGATGACTCGTGGAGGATGTATAGAATGGGTGCAGGGCTGGGAAACCTTCCCTCTAATGAAATAACTTCCATTGCTGTAGATAAATCAGGTTTTATCTGGGTAGGTACAATAGATGGCATAGGCGTTATTCAATGTCCCGCCGATGCATTTACCAATGGTTGCGAAGCTGTTCTTCCCACCATACGCGAAGGCGGTTTTGTAAACTATTTGTTTAAAGGTGAAACCGTAAGAAGTATTGCCGTTGACGGAGCCGACAGGAAATGGGTGGCCACTGCAGGTGGCGTATGGCTAATAAATTCAGAAGGAAATAAGGTTCTGGCACATTATACCGAAACAAACAGTCCGCTGTTAAGTAATGATGTAAAAACCATTGCCATAAATGGCAAAACTGGTGAAGTTTTTTTTGGAACAGCTAAAGGCATTTCTTCATTCCGCGGTGCTGCTACAGAAGCAGAAGAAGACAAAGGAAATGTACTGGTATTTCCCAATCCTGTTCCTCCATCTTTTTCGGGCACCATTGCAATTAAAGGCTTACCCGAAAACAGTGTGTTCAAAATTATGGAAGCCAATGGCAGACTTGTTTACCAGTCAAGATCCCTTGGCGGACAGGCAAACTGGAACGGCAGAGATTACAGGGGAAATATTGCAGCACCGGGCGTGTACATTGTTATGGCGGTAAGTGATGACAGAACAGAAAAAGCAGTGGCCAGGATCGTTTTCATTGGCAGATAATTTCCTAATTACAAATTATGGTTCACAAAACCAGGGGTCTTGTATTAAGAACAGTAAAATATGGTGAAACCAGTATTGTGGTTACCATATTTACAGAAATATTAGGCGTACAAACCTACCTGGTGAACGGTGTTCGAAGCAGCTCTAAGAAAACGTCAAATAAATCGGCCATGTTCACGCCGGCTTCATTACTTGATCTTATAAGCTACCACAACGAATTTAAGAACCTGCAGCGGCTGAAAGAATTCAAATGGAATTTTCTTTACCAGCATATTTTTTCCGATGTAAAGAAAAATGCTGTTGCCGTTTTTATGATCGAACTGCTTACGCGCTGCCTGAAACAACCCGAGCCACACCCCGAACTTTTTTATTTTACAGAAGATGCACTTCACCATCTCGATAAGGCTTCTGAAATGGAAGCAGCTAATTTCCCACTATTCTTTGCCCTTCATGTTGCTGTTTTTTTTGGAATACGCATTACGGATAATCATAACCGTGAAAATATATTTCTCGACCTTGAAGAAGGTATGTTCACAAATACATTGCCTGCTCATAATTTTTATCTTGATGAAAAAGAATCTGAAGCAGTATCGCACATTCTGAAAATCATGCAGCCGGGCGAATTAAATGAGGTGATGCTGAACATAGATCAAAGAAGAAAAATTCTGGCAGCTCTGGAAATATATTATGCATTACACGTTCAGGATTTTGGCAATTTAAAAACCCTGCCTGTACTAAGGGAGGTTATGGGGTGAGAGCAGAGAAACAGGGCGAAAGAGCCTTCACTCCTCCTCTCCCAGATTCTTTCTCTTTCTCTTTCTCTTTCTCTTTCTGTTTCTGCTTCTGCTTCTGCTTCTGCTCTTTCTCTTCCTCAAATTATTCTCGCTACATTTTCACCAATTGCCACCACTCCCGGTTTCTTTCCTTTTTCAAAACTACCCAGTTGGTCTTCCATACCTAAAGCTTTTGCCCCCGTTATGGTAGCCCAATTTAATAGCGTTTCCAATTCAATAAATGGAAAATTTTCCTGCACAGTTTTGATCTCATTATAAATATTCAAGGAATGGTTGCTTGCAAGGCTGTCGGTACCTAAAACAATTTTTGCCTGGTGCTTAAGTAAAAGTTCTATTGGAGGTAATACATTTTCGATGTAGAGGTTGGCATTTGGACAAAGACAGAAATATATCTTTTCAAAAACTTCCGTTTCTTTCTTTAAAAACAAAATATCTTCTTCATTTATAAAACTATTATGAACAAGGATGATATTTTTTGCAACCGTCATTTTTTCAAAATAAGATTGAACACTGCTTTTCCCGGTCACCTTATGTTCTATGTTCCTGATCTTAAACGCATCAAACAATCGCATCAGGTCGCCATTACCATTCATGAATAATTCATTTTCTGCCCTGGATTCCTGGTTATGAATGGAAACGGTTTTCCCTTGGTAATATGGAATGACCATTTCCCAAAGCTTTTCGGAAACCGAATAAGGAGCATGTGGCACCACTGCATTTTTGCCCGGACATTCATGATCAAAAATTTCAAGTAATTGTCTGGCCTTTTCAATTCTTGATGCAGCTATGCCCACTTCCCAGCCGCTGGTTTCTATAAAATTGCAGTAATGAATTAATGAATGCTTTTTTCTGTTAACCGTTAGTGCATTGTTACATATATCACCAACTGCAACTATACCATTGGCAGTCATTTCTTCATCAGCCTTTATAATGGCAGCAAATATTTCCTCGTCATTTGCACTAAACCTGGTATTCACTACCGAAAAAACAAAATCTACCAGCCCGGTGTGTGGGGGAATTGATCCTTTTAAATGGCTTAATTCAAGGTGGCAGTGCGCATTAATCAATCCGGGTGAAAGAATGCCCTCGAAATATTCAACGCCATCGCCCGCTTCTTTTACATCAATAATTTCTTTTATTTCACCATTTGCATGGGTGATCAAAACCTTGTTCTGCCAGAACCTGTAGCCGTCAAATATTTTTGGCGCACTGAATTTTCTGAATGCCATCGGGGCTAAAATAATGCTTTAACGTTCTTATTCGGCACCATCACCTAATTTTGCCAGCCAATTTTTACCATGCTCGATAAACTGGAAGCCATTAAAGCAAGATTCAACGACCTGGGAGTTGCACTTACCAATCCTGAGATCATTAGCGATAACAGGAAGTTTGGACAATTATCAAAAGAATACAGGAGCCTTGAAAAGATCGTAATTGCTTATGGCGATTATAGAAAGATATTAGATGATGTAGATTTTTATAAAGAAGCTTTAAACGGAGCCGACGAGGAAATGCGTGAGATGGCCAAGCTTGAATTACCGGAAACGGAAGAAAAGCTGGAAAAAATTGAAGGCCGCATCCGCCAAATGCTTATTCCTAAAGATCCACAGGATGATAAAAATGCCATTATTGAAATAAGGGCAGGAACCGGTGGCGATGAAGCTTCTCTTTTTGCCGGCGACCTTTTAAGAATGTATTTAAGGTATTGTGAAAGGCGGGGATGGAAAACTGCCGTGCTGAGCGAAAATGAAGGAACAGTTGGTGGCTATAAAGAAGTACAGCTTGAAGTTACCGGTGAAGATGTTTATGGCGTATTAAAGTTCGAAAGCGGGGTTCATCGCGTGCAAAGAGTTCCCGATACCGAGGGCAGCGGAAGGGTTCATACAAGTGC
>JAEZCV010000182.1 GCA_023429985.1 Bacteroidota bacterium
ATTCACCATTCACTATTCACCATTCACTATTCACCATCCACTATTCACCACTCACCACTCACTACTCACCACTCACCATTCACCATTCACCATCTATGGGTCAAAAAAAGCTGGTTCGATTTGCGGAATTAAAAACCTTTACTAACGTTTTACAGTACCCGGAAAATATCAGGGGCCAATGGAAAGAACATTTTAATAATGATCAACCCATAGTTCTTGAACTTGCCTGCGGAAAAGGTGAATATACCATCGGACTTGCCCAAATGGATAGTTCTAAAAATTATATTGGGGTTGACCTGAAAGGCAACAGGCTGTGGGTAGGGGCCAAAAGGGCCATTCAACAAAAACTAAATAACGTTGCTTTTCTTCGCATCCAGATTGAAAAGATCAATGAATTTTTTGCAGAGGGTGAAGTGGATGAAATATGGATAACGTTTCCCGATCCACAGTTAAGAACTTCCAAAGCTAAAAAACGACTTACCCATCCACGCTTTCTACGCGCCTATCAAAAAGTTTTGAAACCTGGTGGAATCATTCACTTGAAAACCGACAGTCCGGACCTTTATAAATTCACAAAAAAAGTGATTGAGTTATATCACTGCAAGCTGCATGTGGATATGGAAGATGTTCATGCAGCCCGTAAAATTCCCGAAGCATTAAAGATCAAAACACATTATGAATCCCTCGATATTGCGGGCAGCAACCGAATTCATTATTTAAGTTTTTCACTTCCCGCAAGTATTCCATCCACAGAAAAAGATATGGAGTTGCAGGAATTATTAAAACTGGAGGAAGGCGTTGCAGGATAATGATCATAATGAAAAACAACCTTCTTATTATTTAAATGAAGAAGGGTTGGTAACGCTTACAGAATATTTTTTACTGAAGCGCGGGTATTGCTGTGGAAATGGTTGCAGGCATTGTCCATACGAATATGAAGCGGTTCAGGAACCACGCCGCACACAATTATTGAAAAACAGAACCGATGGCAAAGCAACTTCCTAAAGAAAAGATCAGGAGCATACAGCCTTCGGGAAAAGCTGATGGAAGTTTTTTTGAAATGGTTTACGAGGTGGTCAGGCAAATTCCAAAAGGAAGGGTAACAAGTTATGGTGCCATTGGGGCGGCACTAGGAGCCAAATCATCGGCAAGAATGGTGGGATGGGCCATGAATGGTGCCCACAAAATCAAACCAAAAGTTCCGGCGCACCGTGTAGTAAACAGGATGGGATTACTTACGGGAAAAATTCATTTTGCTTACCCTGAACAAATGCAGGAGCTTTTAGAAAAAGAAGGAATTAAAGTTGAGGATGATAAAGTGGTGGATTTTAAAAAATTATTCTGGGACCCACTCGAACATTTATCTTTCTAAACATCTCTCCTTAATTCTTGAACAATCCTTTTAATGCTCCTTTGATCTTATCGCCGGTTTTTTGCTTACTGCTGTCTGATGAAGATGAAGCCGTATCTTTTTTACCGGTGATTTTATTGAACAATTCCTGTTTTCCTTTTTCTATTAATTCATCCTTCTTTTTATTAATGGTATCCGTTATTGTTTTTTTAGCGCTGTCGGCTTTCTGTTGAACAAAATCACTGGCTTGTTGTTTCAGTTCCGATTTAATATCGCCGGCAGCCTGTTTCAGGTCGGTTTTGATATTGGGATTATTCATACTGCCGGTCATACGCACGTTAAGATCTATAACATCGGAAAGCGTTACCGGAATGCCTTTCTGGCTGGCCGCGGATGCAAGATTGTTTACCAGGTTATTTCCCGCAGTGCCAAGATAGCTGCGTGGAATTTTCATTGCAATAATATAATCCATAGTCTGGTCAAGTCCATGTGTACCTCCCACCTGCATCACTATATCCCTCACTTTTAAATCGAAAGGTTTTACCAGCACTTTTCCGTTTGTAAATTCGAATTGGGCCTGAACATCTTTGAGTGAAATATCTTTAAGTGCATTCACATTTAAAAGGTTGGCCAGCTTTTCAAGTGGCTGGAATTTATTCAATACACCTTCCAGCAGCAACATATTGCCTTTGCCGGTTAGTGAATTCAATACAGGGAACATATCTTCTCCCAGTTTACCGTTCATGCTGAATGAAGAACTTAATTTACCGGAAAGGAACTGTGCAACCGGCATCAACTTCTGAACGGTATTAAAAGCAAGAAATGCTTTTTGAACATCAATTTCCTTTATTGAATAATCAAGTTTTATATCCGGACGTGTTTTACTGGATAGCGTAGAATAGCTGCCATTAAAATTCATTTGTCCGCCTAATGCTTCTGTATTTACATTTCGCAGTTCAACCGTTTCATTTTTGAGCTGAAGGCTACCTGAAACATTCCTGTAATCTACTTTATCATACACTACACTGTTGGCTTTTGCATTGATGGTAAGATCCATATTGGCAGGCACAAGAAATGCACCGGTTGATGTTGTTGCAGTTGCCGCGGTATCTGCTCCCATCCAGTCGTTCAACTTAATATTATCTGCCTGAAGATTTACACTACCTTTTAAAGCGCCTTTATCCAATGCATAAGCAATCATGTTATTTAAAACTCCATCAGCGCTTATGTTGGTTCCTAAAAATCTCATTTTTAAACTATGAAGAACTGCGTTCGATGGATTAAAGCTCAGGTTAGCGGCATTAACTTCCACTCCTTCCGGGTAATCTTTAGAAATATACTTTACATTTTCCACCGATGCATTTCCATCAAGTACCAGCTTTTCATAATTCCCTTTATCAATGTCGGATTTAGAACCGCTGAACTTCATATCGGCTTTCAATAAACCGCTGATAGAAGTTCCGGGTTCAGGCGGACTGAATTGAGAAATTTTATCGAGAGAAAGACGGCCTTTTGCATTACCGCTGAAAGCCATTGCATTTACAGGATCGCGGAGCTGGAGTGCAAAATCAAAAATATCCTTACCTAATTCAATATGTCCTTTTGAAACATTAACAGAGGTTGATTCTGCAACACCTCCAGAATTCTGAAGAGAGATATCAAAAGATCCGTTGGTTAAAGGGAAAGGAAGTTCTTTAGAACTAAAATTAAAACTGCGGATATTAAAAAACCCACCCGCATTGAAAGGACCTTTGCGTGATTCAATAGCAGCAAGGTTTCCCTTTGCATAAGCATCTGCATCCAGCAAACCGGAAAGGCTGGTACCGGGATCGAGCTTAATAAATTTGGTAATTTCCGCCAGGTTAAGCTTTCCTTTAACTACAAAGTCGAGGTATTTTATAGTCTCGGGATTTTTAAAAAGCAGTTTAAAATCAAAGGGATCATCTCCAAATTCAAGGTGAGCATTCCTGATATCAACAATTGTATTATCCAGGTGTCCGTCAACGTTAGAAAAGTTTGCATTTACCTGTATGTTTTGCACAGGTTTTGGAAGATCCGGATATTGAAACAATCCATCTTTAATACCTAAATCAACAGAATAAGCCGGCAACCTGTTCTCACTGTAGGTTCCTTTTACAAAACCTTTAAACGAAGCAGTGCCTGAAGTTTTCAGTTTATCAAAATCATTTTTATAAACAGCAGGAACCAGTGATAAAATATGTTTGAATTCGTTCGATGGCGCATCAAAACTAATGTCCATATTATACGAAGTATCGCTTGCTATCTGGAAAAAACCATTGGCCATTAACTTCAGTTCATTCACCTGCAGACTGGCATTTTTAAATCCATAAACGCCTGTAGTGTTATTTATTTCAATGTCTGCATCAATTCCAGTTTTTGCATTAATGAGATAAGGAATACCTGCATAAGAAAAACTGGCTTCACCCGCATTTGTTTTAGTGACCAATGTAAACAGATCCTGATTAAAGTTTCCACTGCCTTCATGATTCAACCCGGATATTTCTGCGCGCATACCTGCTTCCTCATCGTTATATAAAACATAACCATTGCTCACAGCATACTTTTCCAGATTAAACTGGAAGGAGGAAGGTTCTTCAACTGCTACAACCGTTGAATCTTCTTTGGTAATTTCCCAGTTAGCTTTTCCTTCTTTATTTACCAGGGCATAAATACGCGGTGATTCAAGGAACACGCCATAGATCTTCATATCTTTTTGCCTGATGATGCTCATTATGTTTACCGAAGCATCAAATGATTTTGCAGAAAGAAGCGTATCGCCCTTAAATTCATTGATACCTTCTACAGAAACATCTTCAAGTGAAATGGTAAGTTTGGGAAAGTTGCTGAACCATGAAATACCGAGGTCTTTGAAATCGACTTTGGCCTCAATATTTTCATTAATACCCGATTTTACAGCGGCAAGAATCTTTGACTTAAAAAACACCGGTATAAGTAAAATAATAACTATAAGGGTTAACAGGGAAATGCCGGTATATTTTAGAACTTTCTTCATAAGATCTTTTTGGAAGCAGCAAAATAAGAAATGCCTTTACAGGAAAAAAGGGGGTTTTACGATTTTAACGTTCTGAAGTGGTGAATGGTGAACCTGCCTGCCGGCAGGCAGGTTCACCATTCACTAATAAAACCTGCTGATCATTAAATACACAAGCGGCCCGGAAACAGCCACATAAAACCACATGGGCCAGGTGATCTTTGCAATTTTCCGGTGGCGTGCATTTTCACCTGTAAGCGCCCGGTAAGCAGTGAACAAAATAAATGGAAGAGAAATACCTGCCAGCAAAATATGTGTACCTAATAAAATAAAATAAATGATGCGGGAAGAACCGGCAGCTGCTTTTTCAACTTCATCAACTATACCATTCCTGTCAACATCGCCATACCAGGTAGATCCTGCAAACAAGTGATGAAGAATGTAGGTTATTAAAAAAAAAACTGATAAAATGATTGCGGTGATCATGATCTTGCGGTGCCTGGTATAATTGCCTTGTTTTGCTGATATCAATCCTGCAACCAACAGAACAGCCACCGTTGTATTAATGATAGCATTCACCTTTGCGAATATGTGCGGATCAAATCCTAAGTCAACATCAAGCGTAACTCTTTCTAAAAGCGTAACAGCAATAAAAACTACAACTGAAAAACTGTAGATGATGATGCTGGCTTTTCTATCATTCTTTGGCAGGCTTAGGTTCATTTTTCCTTCGATCTTTTTTTAAGATGGTTATCAAAATTATAAAACCAAGTGTGGCAATTAGAAACACAACACCGATCAATTCAAGTTTACCTGCAAAAAAAGATTTGCGGTTAGGATCTTTTTCCAATGCCAGTAAAATAATATCATGCGATAGTCTTCCAAGGTCGGCTTCATCCAGTCCGTGATAATATCCCCTGACAATGCGGTTCCTGTCAATAAGTACAAAATAATCGGTGTGCAGGAAATTACTGTCAATCAACTCGCCATCCTGTGCCAGTAATTTTATATGGTTGATAGAGAGGTCATAAATTTCTTCGCGGTTGCCTGTTACCAGCCACCAGTTGGATGGATCTACCTGAAACCTGTCGGCCCATTTTTTCAGGTTGGGCACACTGTCTCTTTCAGGGTCAATGCTTATAGAAAGAAATTGAATAAAATCGGGTTCGCGTGTACCCACTTTTTCATGATTGCGAATGCCGGTCTGCAAGGATTTCATATTGCGCGTCATGCCGGCGCAAATAGTTGGACAATGGGTAAAGAAAAAATCGGCCACCACAATCTTACCTTCCATGTCCTTCCATGAAACTTTTTGTCCCAGTTGGTTGGTAAAGTTCACTTCTGGAAGCTGGTGCCAAATTGTATCCTGGTATTGCTTACCGTTTTTAGTGGTTACAATTAAAGAGTCGGGATAATATTTCCTTGGCATGATCACGCCTGTTTCCGAGGATCTTTTAAGGATCAGGTATCCGGCCAGGGGAAGGAGCATGGCGAGAAGGATACCGTATACAGCTTTTTTATTCATCAGAGAAACTTTAATGCATCCGCTAAGTTTGAAACAGATGCAGAAATAGCAGCTAAAAAAAAGCCACCGCGCAAATGTATGCAGACGGTGGTTTTTTCAACTCATTATAACAGCTTGTTAACCCCCAAATCCGGGCCGGGTGGTATCGCCCTTTTTCAGGTCGCGATCCATGGTTTGCTCAAGCTTGAATTTATCGTACTTATTACGCATGGTTCTGAAAGAATTACCATCCCAGAGGAAGGCAGCAATGAACCAGACAAAAAGAAACAGGGGAACAACAATGGTCATGATCATATTCCTGATCTCATCGCCCAGGTGCATGAATACTGCAACAATATAAAATGCTTTAACCAGTGTAAGGATTACGATTACTCCTTTCACAAATAAAATCAGCCAGTCGGGCATTGCAATCAAATGCATCAAAAGGCCAAGAAGAAGTTCTACAATGGTAACTACCAGCAATATCCAGAATGTACGCCAGATCCTTTTTACAACAGATTTGTCGTCGTGATGATGGTTTGCTTCGGTTGAATGTGAATGATGTGCCATTTATGTTTCAATAAGTTGATTATACAAGATAAAAACAAAGGAATACGAATACCCATACCAGGTCAACAAAGTGCCAGTACAAACCTGCTTTTTCAATCATCAGGTAATGACCGCGGTTCTGGAAAACATTTTTCTGCGTCATGATAAGCATAATTATGTTGATGATGACGCCCGAGAAAACGTGAAATCCATGAAAACCTGTAATACCATAAAAGAAACCACCAAATGCTACGGGACCCGGTTCTCTAACTTTTAATTCCTGCAGGTTTATCATTCCTTTTAACTGAGTATCGGACATTGCTGCCAGTTGCTGGTGACTCAGATCGTGGTTTTCAATAGCGGCTAATTTCACCAGTCCTTCATGCGAAGTATTTTGAAGGGCAGTTGTTGCCTCCTGAATCGGCACCAGGTTACCCCAAGGATTTACTTTGGTTGTCTGGGCGAATACATCCAGGCTTCCATCAACCAGTACAGCATGGGTTCCTGTAAGCATGTGCGTCCATTCCCAGGCCTGGCAGGCAAGGAAGGCAATACCACCCACGATGGTCCAAATCAGCCATTTAACCACGCCTTTTTTATCGTTATGATGACCGGCATGCACGGCAAGCACCATGGTTACGGAACTCATGATGAGGATGAAGGTCATCAAACTTACAAATGCCAGTGGCAGATCGGCATGACCGGCAAATGGGAAGGCGTTAAATACAACGTTAGGGTCGGGCCAGAAGTTCTGCGAAAAACGAATTGTTCCGTAGGAGATCAGAAAAGCTCCGAATGTAAAGGCATCACTCATAAGGAAATACCACATCATGAGTTTGCCATATTCTACATTGAACGGACTTTTACCTCCATTCCACCAGTTGGTCTTTGTTGCTACAGCAGTTGACATATTTTTATTCTGTTTCTGTTTCCGCAAAAGCGGGAACGGTTATTCCGGCCTTTGGCCAACAATTTTTATATATAAATAAAGAACACCAGAAGGTAGATCCACAATACATCCACGAAATGCCAGTATGTGGTCATCACTTCGGCAGGAACGGTATTATAACTGATAGCCTTTCCAAAATACTGACGCATTAGTATCACTAAAAGCGCAATAATTCCACCAAATACATGCAAAGCATGCAATCCAAAAATTATATAAAGGAACTGGCCTTCGCCGGCGCCTTCCAACTTTACACCATGCGTCCAAAGCCATTTAAAACCAATCCATTGAAGCAAAACAAAAACAATTCCCAGCAACAGTGTAACCAGTAATAGGTTACGGTAGGTTTGCATTTGTTTTTGTTTGTTTGCTCTTAATGCACCCTGCATGGTTAAACTGCTGATTAATAAAACAGCGGTTGAGTACCAGAACCAGGAAGGTGTTTCCACCTCCATCCACGAAGCCTGCCCGCTTTTTACAATATAAGCACTGGTGAGGCCTGCAAACATCATGATCATACTTGCTATGGCCACCCATAGAGCGAACTTGTGTGGGTGAATCCTGTTTCTTTGTTCTCCCATCGGGTTCAAATTTGTTTTCAATTCAATATCTCTCACTTCAATCCTGTTTAATCAAATTCATTATTCCATTACTGCAAATAATTTGCAGCCGGAGGGATCTTATCACTTAGGAATGCCAGCAAAACTATCGGCAGATAAATATAACTGCTGAACATTACTGTTCTTGCCGATTTTGCATCCATTCTTATATATAACCTGATGCATTGAATGATGAGGAAAATATTTGCCATCATCACTACCACCAGGCTATTGAGCCCTGTAAGGTTTACCAGGTAAGGCAGGGCACAAACCGGAACCAGAAGCAGGGCATAGATTATGGTTTGCAATGCTGTAAACTTCGTGGGTCCTTTATCAGCAGGCAATAATTTAAATCCGGCACCACTGTAATCCTTATGCGCAATCCAGGCTATGGCCCAGAAGTGCGGAAATTGCCAGAGGAACTGGATACTGAAAAGAATCCAGCCACCATAATCTTTCCATCCATTACCATTTTCAAAGATCGCATCATTACCAGCGGCCCATCCAATAAGGCAGGGAAGCGCGCCGGGAAATGCTCCTACTAAAACTGCAATTGCGTTCACTTTTTTTAAAGGCGTGTAAACGAATGCATATAAAAAAAGGCTGAAGGCAGCCAGCGCGGCAGCCTGCCAGTTGAAAAAATATCCCAGGATGGCAACCCCCACGATTCCTGTAACAATTGCAAATGTCCAGGCTTCAGATGGTTGCATTCTTCCAGAAGCTACAGGCCTTGAAGCCGTTCGCTTCATTACCGCATCTGTATCTTTTTCAACTGCCTGGTTAATGGCATTGGCACTGCCGGTAACCAGGAAACCTCCAATAAATAAAAGAGCTATCATCAACCAGTCGTACTCCACCACTCTTGGAGCCAGCAGGTAACAGACCACACTCGAGAAAACCACCATAATATTCAGTGATGGTTTAGTAAGCTGAAGGTAATCCCGTAGCTTACTGTTCTTTCGAGTAGTTACCTGGTCATGACCCATTATGAAACTTTAGGTTCCTCAATTCAAAAAACTAATGCACTTTTTCTCCGGGCTGATATGGTTCGGTTTGAGGAATAAAATCTCTTCCATCCTTACCGTAATCATAAGGCCAGCGATGCACTTCGGGAATATCGCCTTCCCAGTTTCCGTGACCAGGGTTGATTGGAGTTGTCCACTCCAGGGTATTGGCACCCCATGGATTGGTGGATCTCACTTTTCTTCCTTTGATCATCGAATAGAAAAAGTTGAAAACGAACATCAGGTTCACCGCGAAAACGATCATGGTTACTACACTGATAAACTTATTAAGATCACTGAACTGGTTGAAGGAAGTCCAGAGACTGAAATCGAGATAACGGCGCGGCACACCTGCCAATCCCATATAGTGCATGGGCCAGAAAATCAGGTAGGCGCCTACCATAGTTACCCAGAAGTGGATATAACCTAAGGTATTATTAAGATAGCGGCCAAACATTTTGGGAAACCAGTGATATACACCGGCAAACATTCCAAAGAAGGCCGACACACCCATTACAATGTGGAAGTGTGCAATAACAAAATAGGTATCGTGAACGTGAATATCAATTGTTGAATTACCCAGCCAGATTCCTGTTAAACCTCCTGATATAAACATGCTCACAAAACCAATAGAGAAAAGCATGGCAGGTGTGAACCTGATATTTCCGCGCCAGATAGTTGTGATCCAGTTAAATACTTTGATGGCTGAAGGAATGGCAATAAGTAATGTTAACAGAACGAATACCGACCCAAGGAATGGATTCATACCTGTTACAAACATGTGGTGCGCCCAAACCAGGAAGGCAAGGATGGCGATGGCAAAAAGCGAACCCACCATGGCCATATATCCAAATATCGGTTTCCTTGAATTGACACTGAGAATTTCGGATACCATTCCCATCGCCGGCAGGATGATGATATAAACTTCCGGATGGCCGAGGAACCAGAATAAGTGCTGGTAAAGAATGGCCGATCCGCCTTCGTTTGGAAGGATCTCACCTGCAATATAAATATCACTGAGGTAGAAGCTTGTACCCAGGTGACGGTCGAACAACAAAAGAATAAAACCTGAAAGCAATACCGGGAATGAAAGTACACCCAGGATAGCTGTAAAGAACAGACCCCAGATGGTCAACGGCATCCTGGTCATGCTCATACCTTTAGTACGCATGTTCAGAATGGTTGCTATATAATTCAAACCACCGAGGAGTGATGAAATTACGAATAGTGCCATAGCAACCAGCCACAGGTCGGCACCGGCTTTTGACCCGGATTGTGCCTGGGCAAGAGCACTTAGCGGGGGATACATGGTCCAGCCACCACTTGCAGGTCCTGTTTGAACAAATAATGATGACATCATTACAATACTAGCCAAAAAGAAGAACCAGTAGGAAAGCATGTTCATGAAAGGTGATGCCATATCACGTGCTCCTACCTGAAGTGGAATCAAGAGGTTGGCAAAAGTTCCGCTAAGTCCAGCTGTTAATACAAAGAACACAAGTATGGTTCCGTGCATGGTAATGAGCGCATAATAAAATTCAGGATTGATCTTACCGCCGGCACCCCACTGGCCGAAAAGCGTTTCCAGTATTGGGAAAGACTGGTCGGGATAGGCTAGCTGAAGGCGGAAAAGAACTGAAAACAAGGCACCAATGATTGCCCAGATAATACCTGTGATCAGGAATTGTTTGGCAATGGTCTTATGATCAAGACTGAAAATATATTTTGAAATAAACGTTTCTTTATGATGGTGATGGCCATTACCATTATGATCGCCATGCAACACCGAACCGTCATGCACATGTATAGTCGCGTCGTTATTCATATCTAATATTGTTTAACCCTTTGGATTAAGGAATATTTGTTGATGTTATGGCACCATTGCCTGTTGTATCCGTAGCCGGGGCAGGTGTGCCACCGCCATTGGCTAATACATACTGAGGTGTTTGTTTTGCCAGCCATACGTTAAACTCAGCCTGCGATTCCACGATCACCACACCTCTCATGCCGTAGTGGCCAGATCCACACATCTGGTCGCAGGAAATTTCATAGTTGAAATCCTCGCCATATTTCTCTTTCATTTGCCTGGTAGTATACTTAGGTGTAAACCACATGGTTGTTGGCATTCCGGGAACAGCATCCATTTTCATTCTGAAATGTGCAAGTCCAACATCATGGATTACATCTTTTGCGTGAATGATCAGTTTTACAGGCTTTCCAACCACCACATGTAGTTCCTGGCCTACCACAACGTCATCATGATTATCCGGATCATCCCATATTTGTCCCAGAGGGTTGGCCTTCATTTCGTTGATCTCTTTAAAGTATTTTCTACCCAGCTTACCATCTTTACCAGGGTAACGCATCTCCCATTTAAACTGGCTTCCTGTAACTTCTACAATTTGCGCATTCTTTGGAGCTTCTCCTGTAATCTGGAACCAGTAATACAATCCAAAGCCTACAAGTATAGTAAGTGTAATAGCCGGAATAACCGTCCAGATCATTTCCAGTTTATTGTTATGCGGGTAATAGAAAGGTTTTCTTCCTTCTTTTTCCTGGTATTTAAAGGCAAACCAGAAAAGTAATACCTGTGTAATTACAAAAACAATAAAGGTGATAATAAGTGTGATCCAGATCATGGTGTCAATTCGTTCGCCATGTTCGGAAGCGGCTTCCGGCAGGATCTTGTCCTTCAGTATTTCATTACAATACCAAACTCCAAAAAGTCCGACAATAAGAAATGCCAGTAGCAGGAAGGCATTAATCCTGTTGGATTCCTTGCGGGTTCTTTCCTCACCTTTCAGAATGGCAACGTATTCACTTGCCTTTGCAATCTGGAAGACTATGATAAAACCTAAAATAAACGCTACTATTATCCAGGTAGTTGACATATTCTATTCTTTTTTCCGGATCCGGTTACAAAGCTAATCATTCCCGGAGCCACCATTATTTTATGTATGATGTATAATACTTTCTTTTATGAACGGATGGTTTTTTGCAATTAAAGGCGCCTTTGTCAGCGCACGCGCTGTAAGGAACATGATCAATCCAACAAAACCAAGTGCAATTCCAAAATCGGCCAGCATGAAAGGAACCTTACCGGGAGAAATGCCGGGCATCACCATTTGGTAAAAGTCGAGCCAGTGGCCAAATATGATCAATACACACATCATAGTAATTACAGAATAACTTCTTTTTGATGCTCTTTTCATCAATAAGAGTAAAGGAGCCAGGAAGTTAATAATAAGATTCAGGAAGAATATTCCACGGTATGCTCCATGCATTCTTGATTTGAAATAAATGGTTTCTTCAGGAATGTTAGCATACCAAATCAGCATGAACTGCGAGAACCACAGGTAAGTCCAGAAAATGGAGAAAGCAAAAACAAATTTTCCAAGATCGTGGATATGCTCCTTGTTGGTTAGTTCCAGGTAATTGTTATTCTTAAGGAATACTACAAACAATGTGATAAGTGCTATTCCGGCAACAAATGAACTGGCGAAAGTGTACCAGCTGTACATGGTAGAATACCAGTGTGCATCAATACTCATTAACCAGAACCAGGGAATGGATGAAAGAACAGTTAATGCAAATAATACTGCATAAAGTGCCGACCATACCGTGCCATTCCAGATATATTTTTTTGCTTCGGTAAGGGTTAGATTCTTATCATCGATACTGCGCGACATGCGGCGTAGTTTCCATCCCAGCCACGACCATCCTACCAGCGTGATGATGGTCCATGCAGTAAAGAAAGTTTTATTTAAAAAGCCAGATTTACCTAAAAGAATGTGGTCGTGTTTTACATGTTCGGCATCTGTCCAGTGATAGATTGTATGATCGCCACCAAAGACCACGGCCATGAGAATTAAAAATGTAACAATACTCATTACCGGCACACAGGCAGAAATTGCTTCTGTAACTCTTCTGAACGAGATCTGCCATCCGCCCCATGCCAGTGTAGTTGCAGCAATAAAGAACATGGCTGAATTCACCACCAAAAGAAAATATACACTGTTTTGCAACAGCGAAGCCCAGAACCTGGCCCTCATTTTTTCTTCATCGTGCGTGCCATGCGTGAAAAACAAAATAACGATCGACAAAATACCTATTGCCATCAATACCAGCGATGCTGTATTGTATCTTTTAGGTATTGCGTATTGTTCTCTGAATGTCATTACAATCTATTTTTTCTCCGCTGATTAATTA
>JAEZCV010000063.1 GCA_023429985.1 Bacteroidota bacterium
TTTTCCAGTCAACATATTCTTTAATCACTACCGCTTCTTCATAAGGAATGGAAGCCTTATGTTTTTGTTTGTTGAGGAACTGTGCGGTCAGGTCGGAATATTCTTTTTTTGTTTGTTGAAGGAAGGCTTCTTTATTTTCTTTGTTTAGAAGATTGCTTACAACCGTAACACTTCTTGATGCATCCAGTACATACACCACTCCTCCATCGTATTCATTCGCAATTTTTACGGCAGTGTGTGTTCTTGAAGTTGTAGCTCCGCCAATGAGAAGTGGAATATTCATATTCCTTCGTTTCATTTCCCTTGCAATGTGAACCATTTCATCCAGCGATGGCGTGATCAGTCCACTTAAACCTATGATATCAACATTTTCCTGGATGGCAGTATCCAGAATTTTATCTGCCGGAACCATTACACCCAGGTCAATCACATCATAACCATTACAACCCAATACAACACCAACAATATTTTTTCCAATGTCATGAACATCGCCCTTAACTGTTGCCATTAAAACTTTGGCAGCGCCTGCAACTTCCTCGCTTTTTGTTCCGGCGGCAGCATGTGCTTTCAGCCTGTCTTCTTTTTCCTGTTCGATGTAAGGAGTAAGAATGGCAACCGATTTTTTCATTACACGTGCACTCTTTACCACTTGGGGAAGAAACATTTTTCCACTTCCAAACAAATCACCAACAACATCCATTCCAGCCATCAGCGGACCTTCAATTACATCAAGAGGTTTGGGATATTTCTGGCGTGCTTCTTCGGTATCTGCATCAATATAATCTGTTATGCCATTTACTAAAGCATGCTTCAGTCTTTCCTCAACAGATCCATTTCTCCATGCTTCATCTTTTATTTCAACCTTACCTTTTGCTTTAACTGTTTCTGCAAAGTTTACGAGTCTTTCTGTTGCGTCAGGTCTTTTATTCAAGATCACATCTTCACACAATTCTTTTAGCTGTGGTTCTATCTGATCATACACCACCAACTGACCTGCGTTTACAATTCCCATATCCATTCCGGCTCGAATGGCATGGTAAAGAAATACGGCATGAATGGCTTCACGCACGTGGTCGTTACCACGGAATGAAAACGATACATTACTTACGCCGCCGCTGATTTTTACAAGTGGAAATTTTGATTTTAAAATGCGTGTGGCTTCAATAAATTCTACTGCATAATTATTATGTTCTTCAATTCCGGTTGCAATGGCAAATATGTTAGGATCGAAGATGATATCCTGCGGTTCAAAGCCTACGATGTTGGTAAGAATATTATATGCGCGTTCGCAAATGTTGATCCTTCTCTCAAGATTATCGGCCTGGCCCTCTTCATCAAAGGCCATTACAACAACGGCTGCGCCATAAGCCTGGCAGATGAATGCCTGCTCAATAAATTTTTCTTCTCCTTCTTTTAATGAAATGGAGTTTACAATGCATTTGCCCTGAACGCATTTTAATCCTGCTTCAATGATCTCGAACTTGGAAGAATCGATCATGATGGGAATTTTGGCGATATCGGGTTCGGCCTGTAAAAGGTTCAGGAAGGTGGTCATGGCCGTTACACCGTCGAGGAGGGCATCGTCCATGTTTACATCCAGCACCTGGGCGCCGTTTTCCACCTGCTGGCGGGCAACGGAAAGTGCTTCTTCGTATTTATTTTCACGTACGAGTCGTGCAAATTTTTTTGAGCCGGTTACATTGGTGCGTTCGCCTACGTTTACAAAGTTCGATTCGGGGCGTACGGTGAGTGCTTCGAGGCCGGCGAGGCGTAGGTAGGGTTTTATTATAGTATTTTCAGTCATTGTTGTATTTGTAAAATTTTTTTGAACCACTAAGGCACTAAGGCACAAAGGGGCACAAATCAATATATCATTCTCTTTATTCCATTTTTTATTAGAGGAACATGAAAATTTATCAAAAATCCCAATCGTTTGCCTGTTAGTTTTAAATAGCTAAGTAGCTGCGCATCCCAAACTGGATGATAAACATCCTGGGCTTTTAGTTCAACTATTACCAGGTCATCAATCAAGATATCGATTCTCAAACCATCATCAATTAAAATGTTATTATAAACCAATGCGACATTTTTTTGCCTTTGATAATGAATTTTTCTAGCTTCCAGTTCATTGCAAAAGCATTTTTCATAAACGCTCTCCAAAAGACCGGGTCCTAAATGGTTATGTATGGAGAACGATATATTCACTATCTGCTTACTAATCCAATTTTCTCTTTCCGATAAAGGAACAAACATTGTGCTCCTTTGTGCCTTAGTGTCTTCGTGGTTCATTTACCTAAATTGGTAAAAGGAAACTTAATCAGTTTAGGATAAAACAACTTCTTTTTCCGTTTTTTCCTCCTCTTGAGAACCTTGTACCAAAGGCAGCTCGCGAGGTTTTAGTTTTTTCACATGCTCGGCTATATGTTTAATATGGTCGGGGGTTGTACCACAACATCCGCCAACAATATTTACAAATCCCGATTTAGCCCATTCTTCAATAAAGCCCGCTGTATCTTCCGGGTGTTCATCATATTCACCCATTGCATTGGGTAAGCCCGCATTAGGATATGCCGATGTAAAACATTCTGCAATCTGGCTCAACTCCTCTACGTGCGGACGCATTTCTTTTGCTCCCAGCGCACAGTTCAAGCCAATACTCAAAGGTTTTGCATGTCTTACAGATGTATAAAAAGCTTCCAATGTTTGTCCGCTTAATGTTCTTCCACTTGCATCTGTAATGGTACCGCTGATCAACAACGGCAGGCTTTCAATATTCCTTTCGCGGAAGTATTTTTTAATAGCAAAAATGGCTGCCTTTGCATTCAGTGTATCGAAAATTGTTTCAATAAGTAAAAGGTCAACACCTCCATCAACAAGGCCTGTAACCTGTTCCAGGTAGGCAGCAACCGCTTCATCGAATGTTAATGCACGATAACCCGGATTGTTAACATCGGGAGATAAGGAAAGTGTTTTATTCAAAGGACCTATGGCACCAGCCACCCAACCTGTTTCATTTCTTTTAGCCGGATCCACCGCCCTCCATTCTTCCACGCTTTGTTTGGCCAGTTTTGCAGCGGCAAGGTTGATTTCGTAAGCAAGCGATTCCATGCCATAATCGGCCAGCGAAACTTTTTGTGCATTGAAAGTGTTGGTTTCAATGATGTCGGCTCCGGCATCGAGGTATTCTTTATGAATTGCTTTAATGATCTGGGGCTGGGTTAAACTTAAAAGATCATTATTCCCTTTAAGGTCAGATTTCCAGTTGCTGAATCTTTCACCACGATAATCTTTTTCCTCCAGTTTGTACCGCTGTATCATGGTACCCATGGCCCCATCAATAATAAGAATACGGTTTTGCAGGGCTTCACGAATATTTGCCATTGATTAAAAATTTAAAAACCAAAAAAAGGGGAGAAATGTACATTGCCGGGTAAACGAGGAAACCATAGATGTTTCAAACGTTTATTAGTTCAATAAGGCCGAACAATAAACAAATCCGCCTGGATGGCAAATTTAATAGGAAAGAAGGAGGATTCAAAATGGCGGCAAAACAGAGGCCTGGAAAGCAATTGCATCAATGGATTAAAACAAAATCTTATTTCCCCACATAACTGTCAACCGGCATGCGGTTTTGAAGGCTTCGGGCCAAAGTCATTTCGTCGGCATATTCCAATTCCCCTCCAAAAGCAATTCCCCTGGCAATTGTTGTGAATTTTATAGTTACGGGCAGTTTCTTTTGTAAATAATAAATAGTGGTGTCGCCCTGGATGTTGGGACTTAAAGCAAATATCACCTCTGAAACATCTTCGTTTTGTACCCTTTGAATAAGTGTTTCAATATTCAGCTGGTTTGGGCCAATGCCATCCAGGGGAGAAATTACGCCTCCCAGTACATGATAATTGCCATTGTATTGTTGTGTGCTTTCCAGGGCAATTACATCACGCAGGTTTTCAACCACGCAAACAAGGTCCTGCCTTCGCTGCGTATTCGAACAAATAGTGCAAAGTTCAGCATCGGCTACATTATGGCAACGTTTGCAAAACCTTATCTCGTTTCGCATGCGACTGATCACTTCACTGAAATGGGCAACTTCTGTGCTCTCCTGTTTCAAAAGATGAAGTACAAGACGAAGTGCTGTTTTTTTACCTATACCCGGGAGCCTGGCAAATTCATTCACCGCATTTTCCAATAGTGCCGACGAAAACTGCATGGGGCAAATTTAGTTAATTGGGAAATGAGATAATTGGGAAATTAGTTAATTGGGCGGATCGCAAAAAGAGTTGGGCGTGCATTAGCCATTTAGTGGCGGTTATTTAAAAGCTAACATTAAATTCATTAGCCCAATTGGCTTTCACCGTGATGGTGTTGGAGGCAGGCTTTGCAATTTCGGGTTGCTTTCTTTCATTGAAAAATTCTCCCGGATCCCATTGTACATTATTATTGCGGTCTTCGAGTATTCTCAATTCATATTCACCCGGAATAAATCGGGCACTTGTAAAAATTCCATTAACCAAAGGAATTGACATGATCACTTTATCGTTTTGCACGATCTGTAAAACCGGGTTATTAAAATTCACAGGATTCTGAACTTTTACCGTTAGGCTGCCATAATCTTCGGCTTTCCTGGTTGTGAAACTAAGTGTATCTGTTTTCAGAAGTTGCTGACCTAGTGTATCTGTTGCGAATTCCTTACCAAGTATCAAATGGTATTGTGTTCCGGGAATCCATGCACTTGAAACAGATAATATTTTTGATGTTGAATCAAGTGCAGATGAAAAATCAACATCTGTAAATGTGCTGTCGATTGTTAATCGAACCAGCGATGAATCATATGTTTTTATAACCGTTTGAAAATTGAGCGAAAGATCTTTTAAAAGATCCTGTTGATTATTATTCAGATTGGTGGCAAAAATAAGGCGGTCGCGCTGGTTCGCATCACGGCTACCGGAGCGTAAATTAACAGAAGGAATAGGCGGGGCAGCTTCTGCTTCTCTATAAGCATAAAGTAAAAGGCTATCGGCTTGTCCTGCCACCACAGGGCTGTCTAAAAATGCAAATAGCTGGTTTTTATTTTGATATCTCCTGGCTATACCTGCATTGCCAATTGCATATACAGCAAATTCGGACTTTGGTAAATTCCTAAAACGAAAATTACCTCTGGCATCCATCCTTGTAACGTAGGGCGGACGTTTTTTAATTACAGCAGAATCTGTAAGGTCCCTGTGCAGAACTATTGTAAGCGTGGAATCTATCTTTCCATTCTGCGCCAGGATTACCCTTCCTGCTATTTCAAGTGAATCCATTGCAGGTCCGGTAGAAAAACTATAGGTATACCCCGGCAGAATATTATTTTCATTAATATCCCTGATACTGTTTCCAAAACTTAAGGTATAGGTTGTGTTTTCTTCCAAAGGATCTCGAAATCTAACCGTAATGGTTTTTCCCTTAACGGCTATCTCGGGGTTCCTTTCAAATGTGGGCGTGAACAATACATTGTTTTGAACATCCTGCAGGTCCACATATTCATCAAATTCAATAACAATTCTGTCGCTGTTAAAATTAAGTGTGGAATCAGCTGGGAGTACCGACAAGATTACAGGAGGAAGCGTATCGCGCGGGCCACCTGCAGGAGGAATAATATTGGCGCATGAAGGCGCCCATAACAAAGCAATCAGGCAGGTAATAATAAATAAAGTAAAGGCCAGCGGCTTCATAAAAGGCAAACATAATGGAAAGAAGCGAAGGGCTTTGCTAAGAAAAACAAAAGTTTATGATCCTTGTTTTTATTCATTCATCACTCCTGTAAAGCCTTCCTCTTCTTCAACTTCGTGGAGGTATTTATAGATCTTATGGTCTTTTGCAAAATTACACCAGTCGCATTCCGGCTTCCCACAGCCTTTATAAAATTCATGTGATTGAATCTTTTCCCAAACGTCTTTCACCTGTGCCTTCACAAAAATTTCTGCTTCAGGAGTTACAATGATCTTCTTTTTGTCAAATTCTTTTTTGGGGTTGGGTTCTATATACAAGAACTGGATATTGCGCAACTCTTTATTATTTCCTCTTTGGAGATCAAAAAGTATTTTATAGAATACTGCCTGTCGCCAGTAATTACCACCTTCCGGTTTTTTAGGATCACCATTTTCTGCAAACTCCCAGCGTCGATTGGATTTTACCAGGCTTCCGGTTTTAAAATCAGTGATTTCAACCTCATTGCCGAAATATTGAAGCCTGTCGGCAAAACCTTTTAAAGGCACATGATCCAGCATAGCTTCCATGGGCACTTCTGTCCTGATAAAATCACCTGTACTGTTCTTAAAAAATTCTTCATGAAATGATTCAAGACATTTAACACCATAATCGGTAAATCGCTGCAGGCTTTCAGGCGTAAATACTTCGCGTCGATTGGTAATGTCCCAGCGAAAGCGGTTGATAAGCACTTCTTTTGGAGGATATACTTTGTTTTGCTCCATCATTTTATTGTAGTAAAAGCTCAATGCTTCATGCATGCTGGATCCAAATTGCGCAGCCTCACTGGTGGCGGAAGGCACGCGAACCAGGTTATTGTAATAAAAGCGTAAGGGACATTCGAGGTAATTATTCAATGCAGTTACGTTCATCTTGAAATTGGCAAGCAGCGATTCGATGAAGTCGCGCTCGGCTTTTTCCAATTCGGGTTGCTGTATCATCCCATATCTGAGGATGGAATATTTTAATTTCAAATCGTCGCTTACCGGATATTCTTCAGTTTTAATATCACCCGACAGTTCTGCAAGAAAGCGCGACGGTTCTAAGCCTTTGCCATCGTTTCCAAAACATGGATAGGATATGAAAAGGTATTTTTCTGCTCTTGTAGCCGCTACAAAAAACAATCTTCTTAATTCTTCTTCTTTTTCATCGGGTGTATCCTTAGTGAATACATTGGGAGGAAGTTTATAACCGTTCGAGTGTTTTCTTTTGCTTTCCCATAAACCCGAATAGCAACCAATAAAAAATACATATTCGTATTCAAGGCCTTTTGAACCATGACAGGTTAAAAGGTTCACGCCTTTTTCATTGCCGCTGGTTTGAATTAATGGTAATGAAAGATTATTTTCTTCCAGTAATTCAACCTGTTTGATAAGACCTTTAAGCGAGAGGTCGGGATTCCGGCGACATTCATCCTGTGCATAATCAAAAAATCCATTCAACAACTGCATAAGCCAGGCTTTTTCGGGCTGCTTCATGATCCAGCTAAGAATTCCCGCTTCATTGAATAATATTTCCAGCCATCTCAATAAGGGAACATTTTGCGCATCGGATAATAATCTTTCAAGTAAATGAAACAGTTTCACCAGTTTATCTGTTTCATCATCAGCAGAAAATAATTTGCCGCTTTCGGTTTTTGATTGAAGGGAAAGAAATTCGAAAATTGATTTTGGTCCGTCCTTGGTTCGCTGGTTATGATTTATTTTATGGCAAATGGTGGCAATTTTAAGGGCGGGCAGGTCATGGAAATGGTGATGCATGATCTCAAAAAGATATTGCTCACCTGAGAAAGGAATATCGGCTTCCGCGATGGTCCAACGGATGTAGGATAGAATTTTCTTAATGAAAGGATCTTTTAAAAGGTTAACCGACTTCCTGCTGTAATAAGGAACCTCTTGCAGCTGCAAAAATTTCAGAAGTTCATCTCCTGCCTTATGTTCCTTATATATAACAGCAATGCGGCCGGGCTCAATACCCTTATTCACAAGGCACTTGATTTCCTCTGCCACCATTATATTTTCTTCAAACTCGTTATTTACCTTCCTGATTACAGGGAGCAGGTCTTTATCTTTTAATCTTGCTGCCGTTAGAATTTTTTCCAGATCGGGATATTCATGTATAAGTCTTTGCTTGTTGTTACTGATCAACAGGTGTGCTGCATCAAGAATAGGTTGAACGCTCCTGTAATTATGAGTAAGTACAACACGCAAAAGGTCTTTTTCATATTTACGCGCGAGCTGCCGCATATTTTCCATGTTGGCACCCTGGAATCGGTAAATACTTTGGTCGTCGTCACCTACAACAAATAGGTTGGGGCTTTCCCAATAGCTTACCAGTAATTCCACCAGTTTATTTTGAGAGCCGCTGGTATCCTGGTATTCATCCACTAAAAAGAACTGGTATTGTTCCTGGTAAAAAGCAAGAACATCGGGATTGGTTTCAAATACACCAATCACCCAGTTGATCATATCATCGAAATCGTAACGTAGTTTTTGTTTCAGAATTTCCTGGTATTGGTCGAAAGCCTCTACCGCAGCTTTCAATTTCTCCATTTTTATAAGTTCGTCCTTACCTGTTTGTTTTAATTCTTTTATTCCAAGTTTTAATTTATTCTTATAAAAGAAATCATCTGGGAGGTTATTGATATATTCATCTATCCTTGAAAGTAAAAACCCGGGTTTCCAGTTTTCACGTTTCATGGTAGAAAATAATTCCTTTAAAAATCCTGCTTCGAAATAGGCATCGGTTTTATATCGTTTTAAAGGGTTGCCTTCTTCAAATCCATCAATCAGGTTAACGAGGCATTGTGCCTGCTCAAGATCATTAATAGGCTGCAGTTCTTTTTTGTTAAAGAGGTGACGGTTTTGCTGTATCACCATATTACAAAATGAATGGAAGGAATGAATGGGAACTGAATATGCATCAGGGCCAATCATCGAAAGCAATCTTTTACGCATGGCAAGTACGCCTGCATCGGTATAAGTAAGGCAAAGGATATTTTGTGGTTGTGCATCTGTTTCCAGTAAAATTTTTCCTATGCGCACACTTAAAATCTGGGTTTTTCCCGTTCCCGGTCCCGCAATAACCATAACCGGGCCTTCTATTCTATCAACAGCTTTTTTCTGCTGTTCATTTAAACGATCGTATTCCTGGTGAAATTTCTGAAGAAGCTTTTCTCTGGCAATTGACATTGTATAAAGGTAAGAAATGCTAATGGATTTAGTATTAGAGATAGAAGTTTAATATTAAACGAAACTGTAAATATGGTTTGTAAGGCTGTATGTTGAATTTTGAAACTCCTCCTGGTTGGAAATTAAAAATGATAATATTAATGATTCACAATGACCATAGTCAGGGCTTTTGCGAAAGGGAAAGCTATATTTGAAAAAATTAATTTATGAAATACCTGGTATTATGTATGATGATGTTGGGATTTGGATTTGCATCTGAAGCCCAGGAAAAGTCGAAACTTAAATCCTTTCCGGATCCTGAACAAAAAGTTGAAATTGTTGAAGCATCATGCGGCCAATGCAATTTTGGATTAAAAGGTAAGGGTTGCACGCTTGCTGTTCGCATAAAAGGCAAGGCATATTTTGTTGAAGGAACCAATATTGATGACCATGGCGATTCGCACGACGATGACGGTTTTTGCAATGCAGTGCGCAAGGCATCGGTTCAGGGAAAGGTGGTAAATGATAAGTTTGTGGTGCAGTATTTTAAGTTAGAACCCTTGAAAAAGAAAGGCTGATAAATGGAGATAGGCGTTTACACTTTTGCCGATTTGGGAAAGCATCCTGTTTCGGGAGTGCAGATCAGTGCTGAGCAGCGGATGAAAAATTTGCTGGAAGAAGTAAAACTGGCAGATGAAATTGGACTTGATGTTTTTGGATTGGGGGAGCACCATCGGCCGGATTATCTTGTTTCTTCTCCTTCGGTAGTATTGGCTGCAGCGGCTGTATTAACAAAGAAAATTAAACTCACCAGTGCAGTAACCGTTTTAAGTTCGGAAGATCCTGTGCGGGTATTTCAGCAATATGCAAGTGTTGACCTGCTGTCGGGAGGCAGGGCAGAGATCATGGCAGGCCGCGGATCTTTTATTGAATCCTTTCCACTGTTTGGTTACAACCTGAAAGATTATGACGAACTCTTTGCCGAAAAACTGGAATTGCTCTTAAAACTCGGTGAGTCAGAAGTGATCAACTGGCAAGGGCGATTTACACAAACCATTGAAGGCAGAGGGGTATATCCAAGACCCGTAAATAAATTGCCGGTATGGATTGCAGTCGGGGGCACACCCGAATCGGTTATACGCGCTGCCAAACTGGGTTTGCCTTTGGCAATTGCCATTATTGGCGGGCAACCATTTCGGTTTGCTCCTCTTGTTGAATTGTATAAAAAAACATACAGGGAGGCTGGACATGATTTGAATAAAATGCAGCTTAGCATCAATTCTCATGTATTTATTGCAGAAGATGGAAAAGATGCAAGAGATATTATGTTTGCTCCTTATGCCGATATGATGGGAAGAATAGGAAGGGAAAGGGGTTGGCCTCCTTTAACCCGGCAACAGTTTGATGTATCAACATCTTCGCAGGGCGCATTGCTGGTAGGCGATCCTGAGGAGGTGATTGATAAAATTTTATACGAACACGAATTGTTTGGAAACACCCGTTTTCTTGCTCAAATGAGCATGGGCGCCATGCCACATGACAAGGTTATGAAAGCAATAGAATTACTGGGAACGGTTGTAGCACCTGCAGTAAGGAAAGCAATAAATAACTAGCGGATCTTTTTTTCAAATATTTTTCGAAAATTCCTGTTTACCTGGAAAAAATCTACGGGATAAAACAACAATTGTTTTCTTTTCAGGAAATAGATAAAAAGGTCGTCTTTTAATTGCAGTAAAACAGGTGAAAAATTTTCCTCTTCGGGCAAAACAGCATTCAGCAGATTTGCGGCATATTCCGAACAGTACAAGGTGTCGTCATTTCGCAGGTTGAACCTTACATCAAAACATATTTTTTTCTGAGAAGATGCTTTTAAAAGCATTTTAAACTGATGTAATTGAGTTGGAGTGGCTTTATATTCCCATGCACTTATATAATAGGTATCTGGGGTTATGAAATCTTCCAGGCTTTCTACCTGTAATGCGTTTGAAAAATTTTTTCCATCCACCACGTGATAAATGGTGATTTTATTTTTTTCAAGGAAGGCAAGTCCCAGGTGCGTAATATTTTTATCGACAGAATTGAATTTTCCTGCAATCACTCCGGATTTCGACTTCGTTCCCCGGCAAAGAATGTAAATATTGTTTTCGCTGAGTTTCATTTCGGACCTGATTTTTTGAATAGCAGGCAGGGGCAACTGCGCATCAGCAGAAAGGGAAAGGAGCATCAATATAACAGGCAATATTTTTTTCATAAGCTCATATAAAATGAAAATGCGAGGTAGGTGGAAGCATTTTTAAGTTTGTCCATTTTATTCCTGTAGCTGGTGATAATGTCAAAGTCTTCACCTAATGCAAAACCAAGGCTGAATTTACCCGTGAAGTGCGACTTGATACCAACTCTGAATGACAATCCATAATTAAAACCCAGGTGTTTTTCTTTTCTCTCTGTTATTGTATTTCCAGAATTGGATTCCGTTTTAAGATCCCACAAATGAGAAGCAAAAGGCCCCGCTTCATAAAAAACAGAAGTTGACCTGCTGGTATAATATGCCATTTTGTAACGGACACTTAATGTTACAAATGTTGCCGTACTGAAATGATTTCCCACGCTATCATCAGTATTAAAATTGGTTTTGTAATATCCTGCAGACAACAGGAAATTCGAGTTGCTCTTGCTGTGCAATTCGTAGGCAAGCTGAGTTCCTCTTACGTAACTAAAACGTTTAGCATCTTCAAATTCAGAAATTGCAATTCCAATTGTTTTATCTACCCTGAGTTGTTGTCCAAACGCCAGAACCGGGAAACACCCTAGAATTATTAATATGTATTTCATATAGTTTTAGAAGAAGCTGCAATTCTAAAATTGCAGCTTCTTAATTTATTAGGACAGAAAACCTAAGATACCTCCTACCAGACCAAATACAACATAGCACCACGGGCCACCACAAAATATAGTACCCAGGATAAGGCCAGCAATGGCACCACCTACTGCGCACTCCATACGTGTATCTGGGTAAATCCCATTTATGGTTAACCAGCAATTAGGTTCACCTAAAGAAATATTTGTTTCGATAAGATTATAGGTGATAGCAACCTGGGTTAACAACATCTCTTTTTCTTCATCATCAATTTCGCTATGCCTTACAACATCTACTCTTCCAATTAATGATTCTTTATATTCCTCAAGCGAAGTTTCTTTGCTCTTTGGAAGGTTGCTAAGGAATTCTTTTGCATAATCTGAAATTCTGGCTTTTTCAAGTTGTTCCTCAAAATTAAATCCGGGATCTTTTAATGTAGCTACAATTTCAGCCACTGTTTCAACCGAAACATTTCCCTGGATGGGTAAGGTAGATGCATAATGCCGGATAGATTCTTCATTAAAATCCTTCACTTTCCCTGCTTCCAGGTCGGCCCGGATAATTTCCAGGGATTCAACGTACTGGATGCCCCTCTCATTAAAGGGATTGTTTTTTTGAGCAAAAACGCCTGCCACAACAAGGAATAATCCTGCTGTCATCAAAATCTTTTTCATTTTCTAAAATTTATTATGCCTACTCTTTTTCACCGGTTTTCGGCATTCACCGTATCAGCGCTTGATGGAGTAAAATTGAAAAGAATGAAAAAGCAATGAAAGGTGTTTTCAACCCTTATTTAGGTTTTTTTCGCGGAAGAAAATCAGGAATCTGCCTGTTTTTGAATGGTTTCATCCATGTCTTTCTGGTCATTAGCATCCGGGAGGTCTTCGATATTTCCAGCTTCTCTAATGTATTTTTCCGCTTCTTCGGGAAGTAACTGGCGATTCGCATCAGGCTCCGGACCAGGCGAAGGATTGCTGGCATTTCCGGTGTTAACATCTTGTTTTGCAGGTATTATATCAAAGGCCGCTGTTCCCATATTAGTAAAGGAAATAATTTTCGTGCCACCGAGGAAGATTTTAACTCCAATTAATAGGTTTTCATCGAAATGCTAAGAGAATTTACTTAGTTCATTTTTCAATTAAAGAATTGAAATTCAATTCATTGTATAATTTAGGTAAGTCATGCTAGTAGTTTTTCCTTAAAAAAACTAGTAAAAACACTTGCAAATTCTTCAGGCCGCTTATACATTTGTGCCAGCAAGTAATTAATAAGCATAATCCCTTAGAAAACTTTAGCTTAATACTTAGCTGCCCTAAGAATAATTATAATCCGTTGTTATGAGAAAAATATTACTACTCCTTTCTATCTCAGTATTTACACTTAATAGTGTTACCGCTCAAAAGCTGATCAGCAAAAATACAAGTGGCTTGTGGAGAACAGCTTCCAGTTGGAATCTAAACCGGGTTCCCCAGAATGGCGATACGGTAATTATTGGTCTGGGAAATACCATAGTTATCGATAATAATCAAAACTTATCGGGCATTACCCTTCATATAATGGTTTATGGAAAAATAATATTTTCCGGCCCTGGCGATAAGATCTCTGTAAGTGCAGGCAGTTCCTTTAAAGTTTTCAGTGGTGGAAGCATTGGTGGTTCAGGAACACCTTCCCAGTCCATTGTTATTGGAGGAAACCTGGTGTTTAAGGGTAATGAGCCCGATATTACCGGACCTGCATTTGCCAACAATGTTTCAATTGGTTTTATCAGCTTTTCCGAGATAGCACTACCGGTTAAATTCAATTCTTTCACTGCTTACGAAAGAAACAACGAAGTGGAATTGAAATGGTCTACATCAGAAGAAATCAATTCACAGGAATACGTGGTGGAAAAAAGCATCAATGGAAACGAGTTTACCTCTATTGGCAGTGTTAAAGCAGCCGGTAATTCAAGTGTGGTTAATCACTATTCCTTTTCCGACAAAAATATTAACAGCCCGGTTGTAATGTACAGGATCAAACAGGTTGATATAGATGGCCGTTTTATGTACACATCAATTAAAATGCTTCAGGTAAAAAATGGTAAGGAGAAATTATCTATTACTGCTACCACCGGAAGAATTGTTGTAAGCTCGAATATAACTTCCACTGATGCCTTTAGCCTAAGGGTTGTAAACTTCCAGGGCCAGGTTATTGCCGAAAGCAGGGTCACGCTCGTGAATGGAGTATATAGCTTTAATACAAGTTTAAAAGGAAATTATATTGTAAGTATTACAAATAATAAGAACCTGGCATTCTCCCGGCAGGTGATATTATAAGATTTTAGTCATGGCAGCGAAACTGGGTTCTGTAAAAGAACCCTTTTTCATTTCTGTAGTTCCAAAAGAAGATTCTCAAGGTCAAGGGGAAGGGTTACCATATTTAATTTGCCATTTACAAAAGGCCATTCGTCTTTTGGTCGGTCCCAGTACAGCTCAATTCCGTTTTCATCCGGATCGTTTAAATACAGCGCTTCCGAAACACCGTGATCGGATGCACCTGTTAATGGCCATTTATGATGGATGAGCTGTTGAAGAACTGCTGCAAGATCTTTTCTTTCGGGGTATAAAATAGCTACATGAAATAAGCCGGTTGATCGAACGGGAGGAGGTGGTGCATTTTTACTCTGCCATGTATTTAAGCCTATGTGGTGATGATAACCACCTGCAGATACAAATGCAGCATCGGAACCATAATATTGGGTTATTTCAAAACCCAGAATGCCATTGTAAAAATCCAAAGCTCTTTTTAGGTCAGCAACTTTCAGGTGAACATGACCAATACCTGTTCCAGCAGGAATCTTATAATTCATAGCTTAATTTTTAGAAGCTCTTCCGTTTCGTATATCCCTTATTGTTAGCTTGGCAAACTAATTGCAAAAGATTTATTTTATGCCACGCCATAAGGAAGATATTGAAAAAATAAATCACGGCCTGCGTTTGAATGAAAATATTTCCATTCAGGAAAAAGCATGGAAATTTCAGAAGGTGGGATGGGTTGTTCTCTTTATTTTTTTAGCACTCTCAGCTGCAGGTTTATTTGGGGATGGAATGTTAAGCAGGGCAAAGGATGGATCAGGCAGTACATTTATCAGTTACGAAAAATTTTACCGGCGTGAGGCTCCCATGAATATTGAGTTTGAAATTTCTGAATCTGAACAGACCGTTATTTCTTTTCCTGTAGATTATTTAAATAAAGTAAGGATTGTATCCATTCTTCCTTCAGCCGATCATAATGAAACCGTAAATGAAATGGTTCATTATAAGTTCAATGGTTCAGGTAAAATGGAAGTTAGGTTTCATATTATTCCAGAGAGAACAGGAATACTAAAAGGCGGCATACAGGTGAACGGAAAAACATTCCCATTGTCACAATTAATTTATCCCTGATATGAATCCGGTTTTTCGCGGCCTTGCGGTTTATTTATTCGTATTTATTGTATTCAGGTTACTGGGCAAAAGAAGCCTTTCTGAAGTAACAACATTTGATTTTGTATTGTTACTTATTATAAGTGAAGCAACAACCGATGCTTTAATTGGTGAAGACTATTCCTTAACCGCCTGTTTCATTATGGTGAGTACGCTGGTTGGTGTTGATCTTATTTTTAGCCTGGCTAAAGAAAAATGGTCTAAGCTGGACACATTTTTTGATGGAGCGCCGTTGATTATTGTGGATCATGGAAGGGCGCTGAAGAAAAGAATGAAGCAAACACGTGTGGGTGAAGAAGACATTATGGAAGCCGCTCGCCTGCTGCATGGATTAGAACGAATGGAGCAAATTAAATACGCAGTGCTGGAAAGAGATGGAAGTATTTCAATTATTCCTGCAGAAACCGGTAAGCCTTAACAACCTCCTAGTTTTTAGGCATAGTTTTTCCGCCATATAGATTAAAGTTTGGGAAAATGATCGCTGAAAAATATTATCAATAAATCTTTTCGTTATGAAATATTTAGTTGATCCCTCCCTAAAAGGCCGTGAATAAAAGAGGCAACAAATTTGAAAGTATTCATTATAAAAACCAAGGAGGCTAATATGAAAGAAAAAAAATCAAAAGAGCTGAACCAGGAAAGGCATCCTGAGCGCTCAGAGAATGTAAACAGGAAAGAAAATGTTTCATCCAATAATGCAAATGAGCTGGATGAAAGTTTGATTCGTACCGTTAATGAAGGAACTAATACCGGAAGGATAGACCGTACCAAGCTAGGCAGAACAGGCAGCGATCTGGACGGACAGGTAGAATAAAGTTCATGGTGCATTAGTTCTACATTAAAGCAGGTGTTTAGAAAAAATACACAAGCTGAAAGGAAGATATATGCAAGATGAACCGGGCATAAAATTTTCATATACAATTAAGTACTTCATTAATTACAATTAAAAATTTTCAGTTATGGCAGAAAACAGAGATCTTAATCAAGACAGAAATTCCAACTCAGGAAACCAGGGCCAGCAAGGTCAGCAGGGACATCAAGGTTCACAAAGTGGAACTGAGCGTGGATCTGGTGGATTAGGTGGTCAAACACAAGGCACAAGCAGCACGCAGCAAGGCCAGCCTGGTCAGCAGGGACAGGGTTTGCAGGGTGGTGATCAGGGCCGTGGTGGTAGCACCGGAACTGGAAACACAGAACGTAGCGGAAGCGAAGGCAGCGACCTTGGCGGTTCTCGCAGCGGACAAGGTGGAATGTAATTCCCATAGCTTGTCAATTAAAACAATTCATTAAGCCTTGTTTGCGCAAGGCTTAATGTTTTTAAAATGATAATTATGAAAGAAGATAAAAAAGTGGACAGGCCTGAAGCATATCCACGGCCCACAAATAAGGATTCACAATTACAGAATCAACCGGAGTTTATAGATCAGCAGCCAAATGATTTTCACGATAAATCAATAAGTGATGTTCCGTCTGGAGATACTGTTAATAAGTCATCCAATAGCCAGGGATCGGAAGATGCGTTAAATGATAAAGGCTAAGCATAAATTCTTTCAATAACCGGCTGGTATTTTTCCATGACAACTTTTCTTTTCAGGGAAAGTTTAGGAGTTAATTCACCTGTATCTACTGTCCATTCTTTTGATAGGAGTTCAAACTTTTTCACCTGTTCCACATGGTTGAAAAAAGTATTGAAGCTGTCCATAAGTTCTTTAAACATTTCAATCACTTTTGGATGGCGGATCATTTCATCATCACTTAAGCCATTTATTTCATTTTTCATACACCATTCACGCAGGTTTTGAAATGATGGAACAATAAGCGCTCCCACAAACTTCTTTTCTGCACCAACCAGCATAACCTGTTCAATAAAAGGAGATTCTTTTAATTTGTTTTCTATAGGTAATGGCGCTACATATTTTCCACCGCTGGTTTTAAATAATTCTTTTTTTCTGTCGGTGATCTTTAAAAATTTATTGTCTACTATAGTTCCTATATCGCCGGTATAATACCATCCATCTTTTATCGCTTCTGCAGTAAGGTCGGGGCGTTTATAGTAACCCATCATAACGTTGGGGCCTTTTGTAAGAATTTCTCCATCTTCAGCAATCTTAACTTCAACGAGATCTATCAGTGGACCCACGGTCCCGAACATTCTTCCATCTTCATTAAAGCGGTTCACAGCAATTACCGGTGAGGTTTCTGTTAAACCATATCCTTCCATGATAACGATCCTGGCTGCGGTGAAAATTCTTATCAATCTAACCTGGCAGGCAGCACCTCCGGTTACTATACATTGAATATTATTACCCAGCGCTTCTCTCCATTTGCTGAAAATAAGTTTGTTGGCAAGTGCCAGTTGCATATTGTACCAGGGCCCCATGTTTTTATTGATCTCAAATTTTTCGGCAAGTGAATGAGCCCAGAAAAATAATTTTCTTTTTACACCGGTAAGTTCACTTCCCTTGGCCATGATTTTATCGTACACTTTTTCAAGCAGCCTGGGAACAGTAGTGAACATGTGCGGCTTTACTTCTTTTAAGTTTTCTCCTATGGATTCTAAACTTTCTGCATAATAAATAGAAGTGTTTTTAAAAAGATAGAGATAGGTAACCATCCTTTCAAAAATGTGGTTAAGAGGAAGAAAGCTTAAGGATTTTTTATTTTCTCCCGGCGGAAAAACAATCATGCTTGCCATTACATTGGAAAGTATATTGTTGTGAGAAAGCATAACTCCTTTTGGAGTGCCTGTAGTTCCGGATGTATAGATAATTGTGAAAAGATCTTCAATATCAATACCGGCTGATATCTCTTCCAGTTTCTTCATTTCATGTTCGCTTCCTTTGGAAAGAATTTCTTTCCAGTGTATGGCTCCCTCAGTTTTTTCAAAACTGAAAATTTCTTTTATACCAGGGGTTTTATCCTGAACTGCCTGAACTTTTTTCAATAGTTCATCATCGTTAACAATTACGGCTTTAACCTGTGCATCGTTCAAAACAAATTCCAGGTCGTTCACATGAATGGTAGGATATAATGGAACTAAAACGGCTCCAATCTTTTGCACGGCAAGGTCCATGAACATCCATTCGGGGCGGTTTTTTGCTATGAGTGCAATTTTATCACGGCCGTCCACCGACATATTTCCGGGGCCATAACCCATTGCAAGGAGTCCGCAACATAGTTTGTTAACAATATCATTTACTTCAGCGGCGCTGTATTCCCTCCACACTCCATTTTCTTTGGCTGCAAAAGTTGCTTTATTGCCTCCAAGTTTTATCTGTTCATCTATACAATCGAATAAACGGTGTGGATGGTTCATAATATGTTAATCGTTAGAACTTTGAATTTATGAAGAAATAGTATAAAATAAAAAAGCCTCCACAAGGGAAGCTTTTATAGAGAATAAAATAATCTTCAATTGGCATAATACTGTCCAACGGGCATCTTAAAAATTCTGCCTTTTTGAAAGGTTGTAAATTTATTATATGCGTCGGCATGGGTTTTTGTCCACTGATCATATGCCGGTAAATTTTCAACCGATCCAAAAAGCCATTGGTTGTATGCTTCAAACATTCCTTCTTTAATCAGCTGCTGGTGGTATTCGAAAAGTTTAAATGGAAATTTTTTACCATAATTCGTAAACCATTCGAGAATAAATTTAGTGCGCAGCATATTCAATGCTTCTATATTCATTCCGCGGTTTACCACCGTTCCCTGGTTATTATAGGTTTCAAGTACAGCTTTATAGAAATCCGATTTCTTTTTATCTTCTTTTGAATCGGTGGTAACGGCATAAAGCTTTTCCTTATAAGCACTCAGCAATAATTTTTTCATTGCAGTTGCTCTTTCGGTAAGGTATTCCATATTTACAAATATCTCTCCGTAGATCAACGTCCATACTTTATCCTGGGTATAATAATAAAAGAGGGCCGCATTGTAATAATTGCCTGCGAATGAAGGTGCTTTTTCAATTCCTTTTTCCCATTCTTTAATGGCATTGTAATCCTGCTTTGCCCATAATAACTCGCCGTATTCACTGTAAAGTGGTCCGCTGGCTGGGAATTTCTTAATTCCTTTTTTATACATTTTCTCCGCTTCTTTAACCATTTCCAGGGCTTTATAAACGTTTCCGCCAATTTGAAATACTGCTTCGTCGGCATTATCTTTTCCCAGCATGGGTTCTACCTGCGTAAGCGCATTTGCATAATCCTTTTTATAATAATAGGCCATTACCAGGTCTTTCTGGTATTCCAGGTTTTCGGGATCTTCGGCAATGGCTCTGTTCAGAACAAGAATAGCATTGTTCCAATCGCCGGCACGCATATAATTCCGGGCTGTTTCCTGTAAACTTTCTTCCTGTGCCATTGCACCTGTAAATAGAACAAGGGTGAAAACCGAAAGCAAAAATTTTTTCATCATAGTGAATTTTTCCTGGGGGACCAAAGTAAAAATTAAATAATCAGCCTGGGCGCGGCAGGCTGTTAAATTTTATATTTAATTCTTTTAATACAATTTTTAAACCATCTATCAGATCATTCGGGAAGGTAAATGGTTGCAATGCTTAAATGCAATGCGTAAGCAGGCCATCCCTTAATTTGGGTTCAAACCAGGTGCTTTTGGGTGGCATTACTTTGCCATTATCAGCTATATCGAATAATTGCTGTATGCTTACCGGGTACAGACTGAAGGCCACGGCTGCTTCTCCCAGGGTTACTCTTTTTTCCAACTCTTCGAGCCCCCTGATCCCACCCACAAAATCAACGCGGTTGTCGGTTCTCGGGTCGCCTATGCCCAGGATTTTTTCCAGAATATTTTCCTGGAGAATGGTTACATCCAGGATACCTATGGGATCCTCGCGAAAACTTCCCGGCTTTGAATTAAGTGTATACCATTTCCCATCGAGGAACATTCCAAATTCGTGAAGCTTGCCTGGTTTAACAGGTTTGTCGGCAGGTTTCACCTCAAATTCCTGTTCAAGTTTTGCAAGGAACTCCGAAGTGGTCAAACTGTTCAAATCCCTGGCGATCCTGTTATAGTCTAAAATAGCGAGTTGGTTGGCTGGAAAAATGGTGGTGAGAAAATATTTTGCATTTTCACTATCCGGAATTTGCTGGCTCACTTTGGCTGCTGATGCCGCCCGGTGATGGCCATCGGCTATGTAAGTGAAAGGAATTTGTTCTTTAAAGATATTTGTAATAACATCTATAGTTGAAAAGCTATTTACCACCCAGATGTTATGCACTACACCATCGGGTGCGGCAAATGAGTATTCGGCATTATTGCTTTTTTTCCAGTGTTCAAAAACATCATCAAGGTCCTTATTGTCTTTGCAGGCCAGAAATACATTGCCTGTTTGCGCCCGGGTAGTGCGAATATGGTTGATGCGGTCATTTTCTTTTTCCGGTCTTGTATATTCATGTTTGCGGATAACATCATTAAAATAATCTTCTACCGAAGAAACACAAACAAGTCCCGTCTGGCTTCTTCCTTTCCAGTTCAACTCATATATATAATAACATGGCTTGTCCTCAAAGAATAATACTTTTTTCTCAATAAGGCCTTCCAGGTTTTCCTTGGCTTTATTATAAATTTTTTCAGTATGAATATCTGTTTCTTCGGGAAGATCAATTTCCGATTTAGTAACGTGAAGGAAGGAAATGAGGTTGTCGCCCACTTCTTTTCTAGCTTCTTCCGAATTTAAAACATCATAGGGTTTTGAAGCTACCTGCTGTGCGTATTCATTATGCGGGCGCAGGGCTTTAAAAGGTTTTATAATAGCCATTTCTAAATTTTAGTTTGTGCAAAATAACGCATTACTGAGGTTATGGCCTCAACGCTTTCCATAGGCAGGGCATTATACATGGAAACACGGAATCCACCGGTTGTTCTGTGACCTTTTACACCAATCATTCCTTCCTTCTCGCAAAGTTCAAGAAATGCTTTTTCGCGGGAAGGGTCATTCAGCACAAAAACCGCATTCATCTTACTCCTGTCTTCCTTTGCTACTCTTCCTTTAAAAACGGGGAATTCGTCTAATGTTTCATAGAATAATGCGGCTTTTGCATTGTTAATTTTTTCAATTGCTTCAATACCGCCTTTATTCTTTAACCACCTCAGGGTTAGCAGGCAAACATAAATGGCAAAGGCCGGAGGAGTATTAAGAAGTGACCCTGCTTCTATATGCTGCATATAATCGAGCATGGTTGGAATATTCCTGTTGGTTTTTCCAAGGCATCTTTTATTGATTATGACAAGATTTACGCCCGCCGTTCCTATGTTTTTCTGTGCTCCGGCATAAATGAGATCGAATTTGTTGAAATCCATTTTACGACTCAGGATATCTGAACTCATATCTGCAACTAACGGTACGGTTAAACCGTAAAATGGAGAAATATCCTGCCACTGTGTTCCGTACACCGTATTGTTTGTGGTGATATGCAGGTAAGCGGCTTTTTTGTTGATGTTTAAATCTTTGGGAAGAAATGTATACTGCACATCTTTTGAGCTGCAGGCCAATTCAATATTTCCAAATGCCTTCGCCTCTTTTATTGCTTTGGCCGCCCAGATGCCGGTATCGGTATACATTGCTGTTTGGTCTTCCCCCAGCAGGTTCATGGGCATTTGAAAGAACTGGGTGGACGCCCCTCCATGGAGAAAAAGTACTTCTCTTTCTTCATCTAGCTGCATGATCTCTTTTACAAGTGATCTGGCTTCATCAATTACATCCTGGAAAAGTTGTGTGCGGTGTCCAATTTCCAGAATAGATAAACCTGTGTTGTTGAAATCTATTATGGCTTCTGATGCCTGTTGAAAAACTTCTTTGGGAAGAATGGATGGACCTGCGCCGAAATTATGAAGTGATTTTAGGGTTTGACGGCCTGTTGCAATGCCTGGTTTCATTATGCAAAGCAAAGGATTTTTTTTGGCCTATTTATTTAGATATTGAAATGCCGGAGATTATCAGAAAACCTTGATCTTAGCAGGTTTGATTTTCCTGGGATAAGCGTAGCATAAATGAAACTTTTTTTTCTATTTTAGTCGCTAAGGTTCATCTTCTTTTCTGCCCAACATTTCCCTTGTTTTCCATGCCAGGTTAAGTAATTCAAATTCCTTTAATTCTTCTTCCGAAAAATTTTGTTCGGAGAGTTTCGAAAGGTCGGGCTGACCGGCATTGATCCATGCTGTGAGCCAGTAACAGGCAATAGCCCAAATAGATTGACGCATTCTTCTTTCCACCATTCCATTCATCATTTTATTGTAGGCAACCGAATATGCTGTAGAATATTGCCTGATGATCTTTCCATTCCTTTGTTCAAAAGCATATTTCTGATCGGGAGGAAACCGGTCGTTTAATATCTTCTCGAATTTTAGCACCGTATCCGCGGCTAATGCACTTTCCAAAACCCTTTGCCAGATAAAATCCTGAGTATTGCTTATATATTCAGCCTTCCCAATAAAAAAATCCCATTCTTTTTCTGCCAGCAATTCGGGTAGCCTGCTTTCCCAGAAACCATGAATGCCATGTTGATTGGTAAACTGTCCATTATGGTTACTGCTGGCATGAAGGGGAACATGGGCATCTGAAATATAATGTCCCAGTTCGGCAGAAAGCTTTAGTATCCGCGTTTTATTTTTCTCTTTGAAAGCCTGTTCCAGCCTGAAAAGCATAGTATTCACCCACCATGGCACCACTCCATGTTTGTGAATGCTGTCCTCCGAATATTTTTCCACTGCCTGCTTCCAGTTTCTGGGAAGTGAATCAAATGGATAGCTGCCATATTTATCGAGGTCGATATAATGGCGCGGGCCTTCCGCTTCCACCGCATATCTTCTTTTGTCGGGATCTACAGCATGTTCAAACAGGAAGTCAATTTGCGGCTTGTACAATACCATCATTTCGGGGGGCAAAAGAAAAACAGCGTAGTAATTAATTTTCTGATGCGCATAAAATCCCCAGGCGCAAACATTTTTCTGCAGAAGAATGATACTAAAGAAAAACAGGAATTTTTTGAATGCTGATGAAAGGCGCATGGTGCAAGCTATTTGCACTTTAAAGAAAATCACGGTGCATTAAAACACTAATTCCTGAGTTTTTTCCGGATTTAAAGTGACCTTTCTTTATCAGTGTCATCTACGCTGGTTACGCCTCCGCTAATGGCAAATTTCATGGCTTCTGATGATGTAATATGGTGCACCGGTTTGATCCTTTGCCTTGGTAAAAAATAAACATTTCCGGCAATGGAGTACGACATGGGAATATAAACGGCTACGTGGTCAATCAGTCCAAAATCCGCCGCATCTTCATAAGTAATGAATCCCATTCTCCAAACATCGTTATCATCAATATTGGCCAGTACCGGTTTATTGAATTTTTTCTTTTCGCCGGCAAAGGCTTCAAAAAAATCCTTTACAGAAGAATATATGAATTTGATGCCCGGCGTTTTCATTAGCAATGAATCAAAAAGGTGGAACATCCTGTTTTTGATAAAATAGCTACTCAGGTAACCTATTGTGCTGATAATAAGGATGATCAGCAAAAAACCCAGCCCGTAATTCCTGATATTGGTTGTGCCATCCTCGCTTTCTGTTGAGAAGATGGGGATGAGGTTATCTATAGAGGAAACCACCCAGTAAACCGCATAAAGGGTAATAACAATGGGTGCTATTACAAGTAATCCCTGGATAAGATACTGGAACATTTTTCCCAACTCGAATTTCTCAAGGCCGTTTTCAGGTGCTTCTTTCATTCCGCAAAGGTAAAATCTACAGTTCATCCCCCGAAAACCTCAATTCATAAAAAAATAACATGGAAACTTTTGTTACAATGAAAGTTTCCATAGTTTTGCTGCCCTGATTATGGAGCCCAAGGAAAGGATACTTATTAAATCGCATGAATTGTTCAACCGGTATGGAGTACGTTCTGTATCGATGGATGACATTGCCCATTCGCTGGGGATGTCGAAGAAAACGGTGTACCAGCATTTTGCCGACAAAGAGGAACTGGTGAAGGCTGTATTCGACACCATTATTAACCAAAACAAAGAACGGTGCTGTTGCGACAGGGAAAATTGCGAAAATGCCATTGAAGAAATTTTCAGAGCGCTTGATATGATGCAGGAAATGTTTGCAAAGATGAACCCCGTGGTTTTATACGACCTGCAGAAATACCATCCACATGTTTACCAGACATTTCATGATCATAAGAACCAATTCATTTACCAGATGATCAAAACCAATCTTGAAAATGGAATAGCCTCGGAATTATACCGCCCGGATATTGATATTGAGGTGATCAGCCGTTTTCGTGTGGAAAGTATATTTCTTCCTTTCAATTCAGAAGTTTTCACCAATAACCGCACTCACCTTGTGCATATTGAGCAACAGATAGCCGATCATTTTTTATATGGAATTGCCAGTGCAAAAGGACAGAAGCTGATTCAGAAATATAAAAAACAACGAACCAAAATTTAAAATGAGAAAGAGGATTTTATTCTTTATCCTGTTGTTGCCGGCCATGTTGCATGCACAGCAGCGATATGAATTAACGGTAAAGGAAGCTGTAGACCTGGCATTTAAGAATGTAATGGAAATTAAGAATGCAGAGTTGGACTACCAGATCCAGGAAGCGCAGAATAAGGAAATTTCTGGAAGAGCGCTGCCTCAGGTGGAAGGGAATATTTCGGCCAACCACTATGTAAAACTCCCGCAGGTATTATTTCCACAGTCAGACGAAGGAATTTATGCTGTTTTAAAACGTGAGAACCTAATCGGTGCGGGCGTAAATGCACCACCACCGGTACTTGTGCCTTTTTCGTTTCAGCAACCCTGGAACTTCAGCATGGGCGCAACACTTACCCAGCTGTTATTTCAACCCGATGTATTCGTGGGATTACAGGCGCGCAAAACGGCATTGCAACTTTCCGAAGCAAGGCTGATACAAACCAGAGAAAGGATTAAGGACTCTGCATACAAAAGATATTACGCCATCCTGATTGCAGAAAGGCAGTTGTATTATATAGATGAAGGTCTGGAGCGCCTGCGCAAACTTTATTACGATGATTCTGTTATGTATGTAAATGGCTTTGCCGAAAAACTGGATATGGATAAAGTGCAGGTACAGATCAACAACCTTACTTCCACCCGGAATTCAATTCAGAATGTTGTGCAGATGGCTTATGCAGGATTGAAATATTCGATTGGAATTTCCCAGGCCGACACTGTGGTGCTGAAAGAAACGCTTACCACTGCCTCATTGAAGGATGATATCCTGTCAGATAGCTTTCGATACGAGAACCGGCCTGAAATAAGAACACTTGAATATGCAAAACAAATGCAGGAGTTAGACCTGAAGCGAAACAAACTTGGATTTATTCCAACGGTTGCTTTAACAGGCAATTATACAGTTAACGGCCAGGGAAGTGAATTCATTACATCCGGAAATACTTTCTGGATCAATAGTGCATTTGTTGGCATCAACATCAGTGTTCCCATTTTCGATGGATTTCAAAGAAAATACAGGGTGCAGCAATCGCGGTTGAATGTGCAAAAAGCAGAAAATACCATAACCAATGTAAAGCAGGCAATAGATCTGGAACAAAATATCACCAAGGGTAATTTAAAATCGGCCCTTGCCGATGTGGACATGCAGGAAAGAAATATGTTGCTTGCAGAGAAAGTGTACAATGCAACCAAATTAAAATTCGAGCAGGGGCTGGGAAGCAGTTTTGAAGTGTTGCAGGCCGATGCCGATATGCAAACCGCGCAATCAAATTATTTCAATGCACTTTACAATGCTATTGTTGCAAAGATCAGTTACCAGTATTCATTAGGACAATTACAATAAACCAATCATAAACCACTTAATATAAATTCATGAAATATAATTTTTCCATACTGGTTGTTGTAGCGCTTTTAGCTGCTTCATGTGGAAATGCAAAGAAGGACAGGGAAGGTAATCTTACCGATAAAAAAGTTCAGCTGCAGGAATTGCAGAATCAGCAAAAGAAAACGGCTGAAGAAATTGCAAAGCTTGAAGCTGAGATACGTAAACTTGACCCAACAGCAGTAATTACTTCTGCCAAGCTGGTTGGTGTAATGCCATTAAGTACAGAAAACTTTTCTCATTACATTGAGTTGCAGGGAAGGGTTGATGCTACAAACATCTCTTATGTTGCCCCTCCCAATGGTGCAGGAGGAATAGTGAAAGCTTTGTATGTAAGCCAGGGCCAGGCTGTAAAAAAAGGGCAGTTACTTGCCCAACTCGACGACCAGTTAATACGGCAACAAACCGAGCCGCTGCGCGTTCAGTTAAAAACTGCAACGGACACGTATAACCGAACAAAGAATCTTTGGGACCAGGGCATAGGAACATATCAACAGGTACTTACTGCAAAAACACAGATGGAAAGTCTGCAGCAGCAAATCGCTCTTATTCAGCGCCAGGCTGCACAAATGCGTGTAACTGCTCCCAGTTCGGGCGTTGCCGATGTGGTTAATGTTCGTGTGGGTGAAATGTTTACAGGGAATTCACCGGCGGGCCCGCAGATCCGGATCGTAAATACAAGCAACCTAAAAATTATTGCCAGCGTTCCAGAAAACTATGCAGGAAGAGTAAGTGTAGGAAGTAAGATTGAAGTGGTACTTCCTGAAAATAATAACAGGGTGATTAATGCTGTTGTGAATGTTGTGCAGAAGGTGATCGATCCCAATACAAGATCGTTCAACATTGAAGCACGCATACCTGCCAATGCCGACCTGAAGCCCAACCAGATTGCCCAGATCAAGATACTGGACTATAGCGCGGCAAATGCACTTTCCGTTCCGCTGAATGTGATACAGACGGATGAAAACGGTAAGTATGTGTATATCATGGAAAAGGAAGGCGAAAAGAATGTGGCAAGGAAGAAGACCGTAATTGTTGGCCAGTCGTATGGCGACAGGATAGAAGTGCGTTCAGGTTTGAAGGCAGGCGACCAGCTGATCACCGAAGGTTACCAGAATTTATATGATGGGCAGGTGATCACCACTTCACTGGCCAGGATTTAACCGAAGGTGTTTAATCACCATCATCAACCAAAATTTCAAAGATGAAAGTTTTAGAAGGGCTTAGAGAAAAGTTCAAAGAATTTAAACCAACCAGCTGGGCTGTAGATAATCGCACAGTAGTTTATATACTTGCTATTCTTATATCATTTTATGGACTTACAAAGTTCATGACCATGCCAAAGGAACAATTTCCAGATATAGTTGTTCCAACCATTTCTGTTGCTACTGTTTATGTAGGTAATTCTCCTTCCGACATGGAGAATCTTGTAACAAGGCCCATTGAAAAACAAATTAAATCTATCAGTGGTGCAAAAGTTAATAAGGTTAACTCTATTTCGCAGCAGGATTTTTCATTGATTACCGTTGAATTTGGAACCGACATAAATGTTGACATAGCAAAGCAAAAGGTAAAAGATGCAGTAGATAAGGCAAGAACCGATCCTCCAACCGACCTCACTTCGGAACCGGATGTTCAGGAATTTGCATTTAGTGAAATGCCAATAATGTATGTAAACATCAGTGGCGATTACGATCCTGTTAAACTGAAACAGTTTGCCGACAGGATGCAGGACCGGTTTGAAGAACTGAAGGAAATTACCAGGGCAGACATTGTTGGTGCTCCCGAACGGGAAATTCAGGTAAATGTAGATCCATTCAGGATGCAGGTGGCAAAGATCTCATTCACGGATATTGAAAATGCTATTGCCAGGGAAAATCGCGATATAAGTGCCGGGCAGGTAGAAGTTGGAAACATGCAAAGGACGCTGCGCATAAAAGGACAGTTCAATACGGTGTTTGATATGCAGAACATTGTAGTGAAGAATATCCAGGGTGCACCCATTTACCTGCGTGACCTTGCTGAAATTAAAGACACTGTAAAGGAAAAGGAAAGCTTTGCACGTCTCGATGGCAAAAATGTTATTACAATAAACATTATCAAACGTTCAGGTGAGAACCTTATTGATGCTGCTGATAATGTAAAGGCAGCTGTTGAGGAAATGAAGGCCTCCCAGGAACTTCCTAACAACCTGCGTGTTGAATTTACAGGCGATCAAAGCAGGCAAACCAGAACATCATTTAATGAGTTGGTGAATACAATTATCATAGGATTTATACTTGTATTGCTCATCCTGATGTTCTTCATGGGAGTAACAAATGCTTTTTTTGTGGCATTAAGTGTTCCATTAAGTGTATTTGTTGCATTTATGTTTCTACCCCTGGGAGATTTTTTAGTAGGTAGTCCCATAACATTAAACTTCATTGTGCTTTTTGCATTGTTGTTTGGCCTTGGAATTATTGTTGACGATGCCATTGTTGTAATTGAAAACACCCACAGGATTTATAATAATGGAAAAGTGCCCGTGGTGCGTTCGGCAAAGGAAGCGGCAGGGGAAGTTTTTATTCCTGTTCTTGCAGGTACACTTACCACGCTGGCTCCATTTTTCCCTTTGTTGTTGTGGGAAGGACTGATAGGTAAGTTTATGATTTACCTGCCAACCATGCTTATTTTAACATTGGCAGCTTCATTGATTGTTGCGTTCATATTTAATCCTGTGTTTGCAGTTTCTTCCATGAGACCGGAAGGAAAAGAGTTTGAAAGACCTGCTAAAGAAGTTTTTCGTAAATGGTGGTTTTGGGCAGCGCTGGGTTTTGGTTTGTTGTTCCACCTGGCTTCCTGGCATGGACTGGCTAACTTCCTGATCTTTCTTGCACTTCTTTCTATATTAAATGTTTTTGTTTTAAGGAAGGTCATTCACAAATTTCAGACGGGACTTCTTCCGTGGCTGATGCATAAATACGAAGGATTATTGCGTTGGGCATTACAGGGCAAAAGGCCTGTTTACCTGCTGGTTTCATTATTTCTTTTATTCCCGGTTTCTGTAGGCATGCTGGTGGCGAGAAGTCCGGGTGTTACATTCTTCCCAAGCGGAGACCCTCACTTTATTTTCGTTTATCTTAAAATGCCTGTGGGCACAGATGTAAAATATACCGATTCAATAACGCGCGTTCTTGAACAAAGAGTATATAAAGTTCTGGGAGATGAGAAGCCCGGTGCTCCTGGATCTATTGTGGAAAGTGTGATTGCTAATGTTGCGGTAAGTGCCAACAATCCGAGCGATAATAACAGGAGTGTGCAATCAAACCTGGGCAGGGTGCAGGTTTCATTTGTTGATTTTGAACAGCGACACGGAAAAAGCACCAAGCCTTATTTAGATGAAATTCGCAAAGCCACCCAGGGAATCCCCGGTGCAGAGGTTACAGTAAACCAGGAAGATTCGGGCCCACCCACCGAAGCTCCGGTAAATATTGAAGTGATAGGAGATAATTTCAGTTCTATCTCCAAAGTGGCAATGGATCTCCGGAATTTTTTAGATACCAACAAGGTTGAAGGGGTTGAACAGTTAAAAATGGATGTGGATATTAATAACCCTGAAATTTCGATTACTGTTAACCGTGAGAAAGCGCTTATTGAAGGGATCAGTACAGCGCAGGTAGGAATGGAGATCAGAACGGCGGTTTTTGGAAGAGAGGTAAGTAAGTATAAAGAAGGTGAGGATGAATACGAGATAAATCTGCGGTATAACGACCTGATCAGGAATAACATTACAGACCTGATGAATCGTCCTATCACTTTTCGTGATTTCAATACCATGGCCATTAAGCAAATTCCTTTAAATGCCATTGCAGATATTGAGTATACCACAACCTCCGGAGGTATTCGCAGGAAGAATTTAAAACGAACCATTCAATTGCAGTCAAATGTGTTGGATGAAACACAAACCGACAGGATCAATGCCGACCTGGCAGTGAAAATTGATGAATTTAGGTCAAGATATCCCGTACCACCGGATGTTACTGTAAAGCAAACGGGTGTAAGCGAACAACAGCAGGAAACCATGAGCTTTTTAGGCACTTCCATGCTTATTGCTTTGTTGCTCATATTCCTGATACTGGTGATGCAGTTCAATTCAATGAGCAAGGCATTTATTGTTCTTACGGAAATTTTCTTTTCCATTATAGGGGTTTTTATAGGCTATGCAATCACGGGGATGACGGTGGCAAGTATCATGTTGGGCGTTGGTATTGTTGGGCTGGCAGGAATAGTTGTTAAGAATGGAATTTTGCTTATTGAATTTACCGATGAATTGCGCGGAAGAGGTTATCGTACAAGAGAAGCCACTATTCAGGCTGGAAAGATCCGTATCATTCCCGTATTGTTAACTGCACTGGCAACCATGTTAGGATTATTTCCTCTTGCAGTTGGATTGAACATAGATTTTGTTTCTATGTTCACCCATCTGGATCCCAAATTATTTTTTGGTGGTGACAGTGTTGTGTTTTGGGGGCCGCTTAGCTGGACTATCATTTTTGGACTTATCTTCGCCTTCTTTTTAACCCTGGTTATGGTGCCAAGTATGTACCTGATTGCAGAAAGGTTAAGGCGCCCAATGAGCAGGTTTTATGGAACGAAGTTCATTGCGTTATTAGGTTTTGCAGGTCCTTTCTTCTTCATCTTTGTAGGATTAATGTACCTGGTTAGAAAAATTCAAGGCAAACCGGTTTGGACGGGCAAATTAAAACCTGCTCCAGTTCAACCATAAAAATAGTCAGGCGTTTCAACAGGAAGGTTTTTAATAACAGAAAGTAGCGGCTTCGGCCGCTTTTTTTATTTAAATAAAAATGAAAAACAACGGGAGTGAACGACCTGGTAATTGTGGAGCTTAAAGCCATTGAAATAATTAATCCGGTTTGGACTGCGCAGGTGATTAGCTATTTGCGGTTGACTGATATTCGACTTGGCTATCTTATAAATTTTAATGTGCCTTTGATAAAGAGTGGAATTAAACGCTTCCGGAATTGAATGCAGTTAGTACTAGTTCACCAGGCAAAAAAATTATCTTTTAACTTCGTGCCTTAGTGGCGAAGAAAATAATTGCCACAAAGCCACTAAGCAACAAAGGAAATGCTGTTTTGAACTTCGCGTCTCCGCGCCTTAGTGGCGAAGAATTTATTTGCCACAAAGCCACTAAGCAACAAAGAAAATGCTGTTTTGAACTTCGCATCTCCGCGCCTTGATGGCGAAGAATATATTTGCCACAAAGCCACTAAGCAACAAAGAAAATGCTGTTTTGAACTTCGCGCCTTAGTGGCGAAGAAAATTTTGCCACAAAGCCACTAAGGAACAATGAAAAGATGATTTGAACTT
>JAEZCV010000110.1 GCA_023429985.1 Bacteroidota bacterium
TCGTCGGCAGCGTCAGATGTGTATAATAGTCAGTGCCAAAGGAATGCAGGACGCAGGGATCATGGCCTGTGCCAAACATTTTCCCGGACATGGAGATGTTACCGTTGATTCGCACTACGATCTTCCACTGATAGGTAAATCCATGAAGGAACTCGAAAACCTTGAGTTGTATCCTTTCAAAGAACTGTTTAAATCCGGCGTGGGAAGTGTAATGATCGCACACCTTGCCATTCCTGCAATTGATAAAACATTGAACCGTCCTACTTCATTATCAAAAAATAATGTAACCGAATTGCTGAGGGAGGAAATGGATTATGAAGGACTTACTTTTACCGATGCTCTTGAAATGAAAGGGGTATCTAAATTCTTTCCTGCAGGGGAAGCTGCCGTTCAGGCAGTGATAGCAGGAAACGACATGCTTTGCCTACCTGAGAATGTGCCCCTCGCTATAGACGCCATTAAAACCGCTATTAAAAAGAAGCGCCTCAAGTGGAAAGATATTGATGTAAAAGTAAAGAGAGTGCTGGCTTCCAAATATGAACTTGGATTATGGCAACCGCAATGGATAGATACCAATAACCTGCTTGAAGATCTTAATTCGGAAACAGGTGATTTTTTACAGCAAACTGCAAGAAATGTTGTAACCGTAATGAATAACAACTCAGGGTTTTTTCCTGTTTTGAACCAGGGAAGAATTGCTTATGTTGGTATAGGTGCTGGTAATACCCACATGGGAGATCTCCTTAAAGATGAAATGAATGCTGACGTATTTTATGTTGACTTCCGCGATTCGGGAGTGAAACTGGAAACTGTTTTAACTTCCATTCAACTGGGTAACTATGACCGGGTAGTGATTGGTGTTCATAATTTCTCTCATCGCCCTGCAAATAATTATGGCATTTCTTCATCTGCCATTAAACTCTGGAACGAATTACAGAAATTCAATACGGCAAGTTTTGTTTTTGGAAATGTGTATGCTGCTGAAAATTTCTGCACTGCATCAAACCTGGTTGCCATGCACCAGGACGACCCGGCATTTCACCGGTCGGCAGTGGATTTTATCCAGGGGAAAATAAATGCTTCGGGTAAATTGCCCGTTACAGTTTGTAATACGCCTTATGGCTCAGGCCTGGCCATCAGGAGGTTTGTTCCGGTGGGAACGGCACCTGCATGGCTGGTGATTGACAGCATTATGAACGATGCTATGGCTAAGAAAGCCTTTCCGGGAGCCGAAGTTATTGCAGTTCAAAACGGCGAGATCAAATACCATAAAGCATTTGGAAAACATGAATTCGACAGCAGGTCAAAGCCTGTAAACCTGGAAAATATTTTTGACCTTGCCTCAGTTACTAAAATTTCGGCCACTACAGTTTCAATAATGAAGTTGTATGATGAAGGAAAGATCGACCTTGATAAAGGCATCGGAACTTATCTTCCCATTGCAAGAGGAACAGATAAGGAACAGCTTACAATCAGGAATATTTTGTTACACGAAGCAGGTTTAAACCCATTTATTCGATTCTACCTCGAAACCATTGACGAAGCCACGGGAATGCCTTCACCTGCATTTTACAGCAGGGAACCAAATACAGAATTTACAATACCTGTAGCACGTAACATCTGGTTGCGTCGCGACTGGAATGATTCTATGATGAAAAGAATAGTTCAAAGTAAATTGGGGCCAGCGCCTAAATATGTTTACAGCGATAACGATTTTATTCTGCTTGGAAAAATTGTTGAAGCAGTATCCGGTTTAACACTCGACCAGTATGCCAGCCAGAATTTTTACAAACCTCTTGGTATGACAACAACCGGCTTCAAACCATGGGAGCGTTTTGGTTCGGAAAGAGTTGTTCCAACGGAAGAGGAAACGCATTTCAGGCGCCAGCTTCTGAGGGGTTATGTGCACGATGAAGGTGCTGCCATGTTTGGTGGTGTTTCAGGTCATGCGGGATTATTCTCCAATGCCTACGATCTTTCTTTATTATACCAGATGTTACTGAATGGTGGCGAACTTAATGGACGCCGGTATTTAAAGCCGGAAACTATTAAGCTGTTTACATCTTATGGCAGTGGTATCAGCAGGAGAGGACTGGGATTTGATAAACCCGAAAAAGATAATCATAAAAGAGATGAGCCTTATCCTTCCGAACTTGCTTCTCCCGATACTTATGGACATACAGGGTTTACCGGAACAAGTGTTTGGGTAGATCCGCAGTCAGACCTGGTTTATATTTTTCTTTCTAACAGGGTTTATAATACAAGGAATAATAAATTATTGATGCAGATGAATGTGAGGGGAAAGGTTCATGATGCCATTTACAAGGCATTGAAAATTGAAAATGATTTAAAAGCCGCTGCAAAGCCCCCGGCTTCTAAAACACAGGGAACCAATTAAAAAAAGAGGCTGTTTTATTACAGCCTCTTTTTTTTATTTTTTTGTTGGGCCCTGGGGAGGTTTCCTTTGTTGCGGAGGTCTTTGTTGGGGAGGCCTTTGCTGGCTGTTTTTCTGAGGCGGCCTTTGCTGCTGCTGTCCACCCTGGGCTTTTGGTTGCTGATTTCTTTGTTGCGGAGGCTTTTGACTTCTGTTTTGAGGTCTTTGCCCTTGTTGCTGTCCCTGTCCCTGTACCCTTGGCCTTTGTTGTTGTCGTTGATCTTTGCCCTTATATCCTTTTTTCTTGTCGGCCTTTTCCAGACTTTTTAAAGTGATGTGGCCTACAACATCAACAAATTCCGGTTCCACCTCTTTGATCTTGGAGGAAACAACTTCCACGGCTTCCATTTCATCCGGAACAATATTCTGCTGGTTCAGCGACCTAATCTTACGCACTCTTTCAATGGTAAGCGGGTATTGTTTATTGCTGTCGGGCAGCACATACCACATCAGGTTCTTGAAAATATCTTTTTTAATGAGCGTTGCCGTACCTCTTGAAACCTGGAGCATGTCGGCATTTTCCGGAAATCCCTGCAAAGCATCGAGATAAGTGTCCAGTTCGTAGTTGAGGCAGCATTTAAGCCTGCCACACTGGCCACTGAGTTTTGTCTGGTTAATGGAAAGGTTCTGGTACCTGGCTGCCGTAGTGTTTACCGATTTAAAATCGGTAAGCCAGGTGGCGCAGCAAAGTTCACGGCCACAGCTGCCAATACCTCCAACTTTTCCGGCTTCCTGGCGAGAACCTATCTGGCGCATCTCCACCTTTACCCGGAACTCGGAAGCATAGATCTTTATCAATTCACGAAAATCAACCCTGTCATCGGCAATATAAAAGAAAGTAGCTTTTTTGCCATCGGCCTGGAATTCCACCTGGCTCATCTTCATGTTCAGGTTCAGTTGTTTAGCAATGGCACGGCACCTTATAAGGGCATCTCTTTCCCTTTCTTTATTTTGTTTCCAAATGTCAAGGTCCCGGTCTGTGGCTTTTCTTAAAACCCTTTTCATTTCAGAGCCAAATTCATCAACACCTTTTTTCTTCAACTGCAATCTTACTATTTCACCGGTAAGAGAAACTTCGCCCACATCAAAACCACTAACGCCTTCAACAGCAATCAGGTCGCCTTTATCAAATAACTGAAGACTTGTATTCCGGTAAAAATCTTTCCGGCTGCCCTGGTTGAAACTTACCTCAATAACCCTGCAGGCAATTTCTATATCGCAAACAGGCAGGTTAACCAGCCAGTCGTGTGTATTCATCCTGTTACATCCGCCGGTGCTGCAACCGCCGTTGCTTTTACAACCACCGGGTTTACCACCGGTTGCAGTTCCGCAAGATCCACATCCCATATTTCAAATTCTTTATAAGTTATTTAATGGGGGCAGAAATGAACAGCTAAGCGGAATGCTCAAATACACCGGTATTGAAAGAGCAGAATATGCCCTGCCGGCTGTAAAATGTATCTTTTATAGTGAGTGTTCTGATAGCTTATTCAATCATTCTTCACAAATCAAATGCCCCGGATATATAATAGAAGGCGTTTTGCCTTTGGCAAATATAATTTTTTTATGTAAGCACCGGAAGATTAAACAGAAACAACAATATTGTTTTTTATAATGTGATATATCTTAATAGTGAGGGCATGGAAAAGGATCCTGGCATTGGCATTTCTTTCAATATAATAACTGGCTTTATCAAGTTCACCTGCAAGCGCTTCTTTTTGTTCAAGGCTCATGGCTTTGTTCAGTTTTAGCGAAAAATCCCATTCTGCCTCCGACATGGTGCTGCGCAACCAGTCAATCATTTCCTGGTTGGCAATTTCCAGTCGCACCGCAGTTTCTATTAAATGGATAAAATGCTTCAGGAACTGCTTTTCTTTTTCTCTGCCCAACCGTGCAATTTCTTCAATGGCTTTTACCTGTGCTGCAGGCTGGTTTTTTAAGGTAGCATTCAACCATTCTTTTAGCAGGTTATGGAAATCTTCATCGGCATGCTGCAGTAAATGAAGCGCTTCGCGATAATTTCCTTCACTGGCATTGGCCAGCATTTTGGCTTTTTCTTTGTCAGATCCTGCTCTTTCTATCAGTGCACGTTCCACTTCCGTAGTTTCAATTGCGGGAATTTTTACCAGCTGGCAGCGGGAAAGTATGGTTGATATAATGGAGGATTCAGATTCGGCAACAAGAATAAAAACTGTATCCGGTGGCGGTTCCTCAATAAGTTTTAAAAGCTTATTTCCTTCTTTGCCCAGATACTCGGGCATCCACATCACCAGGATTTTGTAGCCCGATTCAAAACTTTTAAGGCTTAGTTTCCGAATGATATCATTGCATTCATTCGCTGTAATATTTCCCTGTTTATTCTCCGCACCAATAAACTGGAGCCAGTCAAAAATATTTCCGTAAGGATACTGCCCAATGAATTCCCTCCATTCGGAAATATAATCGGTACTGAGAGGAGGTGTATTCGGCTTTTTAGAAACTACTGGGTAAGAATAATGAATGTCGGGGTGTGCCATGGCATTATTCCTCGAGATGCCTTTATTTTCTATAAAGCCATCTGCCTCTTCAGGGCTTGCGGGCAACACAATTTCAGGTTCGGAAGTGTTTCCAAAAAGATCGGTTCCGGGCTGTTGAGTTTTTTGTTGTGAAAGACTTGCAATATAGTTGGCAAAGGCAAGGGCAAGAGGCAAAGCTCCACTACCTTCCCGTCCTAAAAAAATCAAAGCGTGGCTTAAACGGTTGTGCAGAACCATTTCCACCAGTTGTTGCTTTACTTCCTTCTGCCCTACAACATCCCTGAATAGCATAATCTTATTTCACGTGTTGCTGGATATCTTCGCTAAGCGGACTTATTTTATGACTGTAAACATTTAGCAGTTTACCTTTTTCATCAATCAGGAATTTAGTGAAGTTCCATTTGATGGGATCTTCAACACCCATTTTTTCTGCTTCTTTTGTCAGGTAATCAAATAAAGGATGAATATCAGATCCTTTAACCGAAACCTTTGCAGCAAGAGGGAAGTTTACACCATAATTCTTTTTGCAGAATGCCTGGATGTCGGAATTTGAACCTGGTTCCTGACCGCCAAAATTGTTTGCAGGAAAACCAATTACAACAAGCTTATCCTGGTATTGCTGGAAGAGTTCCTCCAATTCGCCATATTGTGGTGTATATCCACATTCCGAAGCGGTATTTACAATCAAGATCTTTTTGCCTTTATATTTTGAAAGCTCAATAGGCTTTCCATCTATACCATCCACTTTAAATTCATAAATGGAACCAGTGAACATTACCGACATAATTGAAAGAATTATTAGTGATTTCATTTTGCTGATGATTATATACTCCCGAAGATAACCAGAATCTGCTTATTGAGCCTCGTAAGCTCCCAGGTCGGGAAGATTTACAGGTCTCGGATTCCCATCAAGGTCGAGTGTAAGTGCGGAAATAGCTTTATCTATAGCAGGTGAAAAAGATTTTAACCTGAAATTGAACAGGTTCTGCGCCGGTTTAATGGTATCAAATTCGGGATCGGTATTTTTTAAATCAAAACCCGTTACCACAGAATTGGCAGGATTGTTTTCAACCCTCCATAATATATTATTAAAGGAAAGATTAAAAAAAGCAAGATCCTGTTTGGAGGTGATCACTTCTTCATCAACAAAACCACCGCTTTCGCCCCAGATAATGCAGTTATTAAAACTTGCATTGAGGTCGGCCGCAGAAAGAATATTATCCTGTAAAAGATAATTTGATATGGCTACAGCAGGCTCGCGGTGCTGGATGAATCCTGTTGAATAAGCAGCAATGGTACTGTGTTCAAATACATAGTTGCCGCCTTTTACGATCACAATGTTTTTTCCGCAATTACGCACTAACAGGTTTTCGGCTTCGATACTTGTATTTATGGCAAGGATTCCTGCATCGTATGCGTTGTCTATAATCGTTTGCTGGAGTTTTAATTTTATTCCGGGAGATGGATCAACACAAACAATTGCCTGGTAAGCATTTTTTATGGTTGTGTATCGCAAGATGTTATTTTCACTTCCCTGCATAAAGATGATCCCCGGGTAGCTTGCGGGAAAATTTTTATAAGGTTCATCCAGCCTGTCGCCTGTAAAAACCACCCTTTCATTTTCTTGCTTTTCACCCAGTACATGCAAACTTCCCTGAACCAGGATGGGTGCATCGGCATGAACATAAATCCTGCTTCCTTTATTTATCGTTAGCAGAGCGCCCGGTTCAACGGTTAGCCTTTCAAGAATAACATAAGGAAGGTCGTTATTCCATGTTTCGGAAGAAGATACGATCTTGTTTCGGAAGAAATGTGCGTTTTGACCATAGGCTTCCAACTGCACCCAAAAGCTGTTGCCATTGTAGCTGATCTTTATGCTGTCTCGAACTATAAACGGTAATTCATCTGCTGTTGGATCAATACTTACCGTTACAAAAACATACAGGCTGTCTTCTGCTAATATGTTTACATTGTTTACAACCGGCCCCGGAATTCCATCAACATTAATTTTATAGAAGGAATTTGCTCCACCGGCAAGTTCAATTGAACTGATGTTGATAGCTGCATCGTTATTGTTAAAGATCTTTACTATTTGCGACACGGATCCTGTAGTTGTAAATACCGTATCAAAATGAAGTGTGTCAACACCTGGAATCAGTAAAGCATCCGCATTGGATGTAAATTTTTCTTTTGAACAACTCCAGGCAAGTATGATGCAGAGAACAAAGGATAAGGATTGCGGGAGAAGTTTCATGGGTGTAAAAATAATTGGGAAATTTGGGAATTGGGAAATTTGCCGGCAGCAGGTAGTGAAATTTGAAAATTACACGGTTGATGCGTAGCAGAGTGTGCATATACTTAATTCGAGTTCAGGAACCTGGAGGAGGGAAGTTCCGCAGGCTTCGAGACTGGCACCTGTGGTTATAACATCATCTATTAGAAGGATGTGTTTTCCTTTAAGATCTTCGGTTTTTGTAACTGTAAACCGGCCTTCCATATTTTTCCATCTTTCCGTTCTGCTTTTATGCGTTTGCGTTTCGGTATGAGAAATGCGTATGACAGATTTATCCATGACGGGTTTTTTAATCACCTCCGAAATGCCTTTGCACAGGAGGCCGGCCTGGTTGTATCCGCGGGCTTTTTCTTTTGATGGATGAAGCGGCAGCGGCACAAGGGCATCAATTTGTTGAAAGCGGCCTGTTTCAAGAATTGCTTTTCCCATTAAATTGCCGAGGTAAATTCCAAGTTCCCTGTTGCCTTTGTATTTAAGCTGGTGCATCAGGTGTTGCATTCTTGATTCTTTGGTAAAATAATAAATAGCGGCCGCCTGCCTTACTGCTAATCTTCCCCAGAAAATCTTTTCAATGGGATTGTTATAAAAGAAATGAAAATTAGTTCTTGGAAGATCGCTGATACATTTCAGGCAGAGCAATTCATTTTGTGCGGGTGCATCACTGCCGCATCCTTCGCATACATGAGGGAATACAAGGTGCAGTAATGATTCTTTTACCTGTTGAAATAAATTCATAACTAAAACAAATGCCTGTACACTTCATCAACCCTTCCCATGGTAATGATCTCTATATTAAAATTCTGGCGCGCCAGCGATTTCTGGTTGTATTTGGAAACGATGATCTTTTGAAATCCAAGTTTTTCTGCTTCCGCAATTCTTTGTTCTACCCTGTTCACTGCACGTATCTCTCCACTCAATCCAACTTCACCTGCAAAACATAAGTTGTGTGAAAGCGGAACATCTTCAAAAGAGGAAAGCAGGGCACACAATACGGCAAGATCAATTGAAGGATCTTCCACTTTAATGCCACCGGCGAGGTTTAAAAAAACATCTTTGATTCCAAAATGAAAACCTCCGCGTTTTTCAAGAACTGCTAACAGCAGTTGAAGCCTTCTTAGATCAAAGCCAGATACTGTTCTTTGCGGTGTGCCGTAAACCGACTGCGTTACCAGGGCCTGCACTTCAATTAATAAAGGTCTTTGTCCTTCAATAGTTGCTGCAATGGCTGTTCCGCTAAGCTGATCTTCTTTTTGCGTGATGAGTATTTCGCTGGGATTCAATACCGGAACCATACCTGTATCTTTCATCTGGTAAATTCCTAATTCTGCCGTGCTTCCAAACCTGTTTTTTAATGTGCGCAGAATGCGATATACATAATTGCGGTCGCCTTCGAATTGAAGAACTGTATCAACCATGTGTTCCAGCACTTTAGGACCGGCAATGTTTCCATCTTTTGTAATATGACCTATTAGAAAAACGGGAGTGTTTGTTTCTTTTGCAAATTCCTGGAATTCTGCTGCACATTCTCTTATTTGTGAAACACTTCCTGGCGATGAGTCAATTAAATTGGATGCAAGTGTTTGAATAGAATCAACAATTATTAGAGCTGGTTTAAGTTTTTTAATTTCCTGGAATATAACCTGGGTTGATGTTTCGGTGAGCAGGTAAAAATTTTCATTTTCCAGTCCAAGCCTGTCGGCGCGCATTTTTATTTGCTGGTTACTTTCTTCTCCACTGATGTAAAGAACAGTTTTGTTTTTTACCTGTAAACCAAGTTGAAGAAAAAGTGTTGACTTTCCAATGCCGGGTTCTCCTGCAACCAAAACTATACTTCCCGGAACAATGCCACCACCAAGAACACGATTCAATTCATGATCGCCTGTAAGTATTCTTGGAATTTCCTGCGCCTGCACTTCATGAAGCGGTAAAGTTTTTTTTGATGGAGCATCATTGTAAAATGATTTCCATTCCTGGCTTCCGTTTTTCTTTTGATCTTTCTGAATCAGTTCTTCAACAAAACTGTTCCACTGCTGGCATGAAGGACATTTTCCTAACCACTTGGTACTTTCATATCCGCACGACTGGCAGAAATAAGCAGTTTTAATTTTCGACATCAAAATAAAATTAAGCGAATGAAAATGAAAAAAAGAGGTGAAAAACGGGTTTTGAAGAGGGAAAAAACTGTAGTAAAAAGGGCTGATCAAATGACCAACCCTTTTACTTACTAACCCATTAAATTCTGACACTAAATTACAAATATGCCTCACATTACAAAATAATTTTTTGATCTTGTGCATAACTTTTGCTCCAATTTATATAACATGTTTTAACATTGATTTAGTTATAATAAATTGAATTTTAGTATTTTACAGCACTCCCTTCCGTAATTTTAGAACCGGGTGCGGCTGTTAAACTGTCAGCCAATGTTTATGAAAAACTTGTGGGCTGACAAAACGATAGTTTAACCTGAATTAAGTTCTTTTCTAAAGAATTGGTTTTAGATTTGAGCACTATTTAAAAATAAAAAAATGCATACTTCCGTATTTTTAGTTTCATTGCTTTTTATCGGGATCAGCATGGTTGTTTCCATGATCCTGAAAAGAAAATTTACCAAGTTTGGTAAGATCCCTCTTTCTTCCAGGCTTACCGGTAAGGAGATCGCAGAACGCATGCTCCAGGAAAATGGAATATATGATGTTAAAGTTGTATCTGTTCAGGGCTTTTTGACCGACCACTACAACCCGGCCAATAAAACCATTAACCTCAGTCCTGAAGTTTATGGCAGCTATAGCGTGTCTGCTGCTGCCGTTGCTGCCCACGAAACCGGTCATGCCATTCAGCATGCCACCGCCTACAGCTGGCTTCAGCTGCGCAGTAAACTGGTTCCCGCCGTTCAATTCAGTTCATCCATTGTTCACTGGATCCTTTTAATTGGTTTGTTCATGGCCAGCTCGGGAAATACTACCTTGTTACTGGTGGGTATTGGCCTCTTTGCCATATCTGTAATCTTTACCCTGGTTACACTGCCTGTGGAGTTCGATGCCAGTAAAAGGGCGCTTGTGTGGCTGGAAAATACAAATGTTACCAACCGTGAGGAATTTCCAAAGGCCAAGGAAGCATTGAAATGGGCCGCCACTACTTATGTTGTTGCTGCCCTGGCTGCCGTGGTTACCCTTTTACAGTATATCATGATTTATATGGGCAGAAGGGATTAAGCCTTAAGAAATTATTAAAGGAAAAGCCTCCGTTGCGGAGGCTTTTTTTATAGTTTGATCTCTTCGTTATTGCGATCGAAGAAATGAAATTCGGTTAGGTGGTAGTTGGTATTGGGACTGATCTTAATACTCTGGTTGAATTTTCGCTTCCATTTGGCAGCTTTGGAATTCCAGAACCAGCCTTTTGTAAGGTAAGCATGAACAATAGGGTGTACAGCAATGGTAAGGTTGCTGTGTTTATGGGTGATGAGGTAGTTCAGGTTCTTTTCAATATCATCTTCTAAAATAAGCGTGGAGGCAATTTTGCCCGTGCCGTTGCAGGTAGGACAAACCTCCTGGGTGTTGATGTTCATTTCAGGCTTCATCCTTTGCCTGGTGATCTGCATCAAACCAAATTTTGAAATGGGAAGAACGGCATGCTTTGCCCTGTCGGGTCGCATGAATTCTTCCATGGCTTCCATCAGTTTTTTCTTGTTGTCGGGAAGCTTCATATCAATGAAATCAACAACTATTATCCCGCCTATATCTCTCAGTCGCAGTTGCCTCGAGATTTCTTCAGCAGCTTCGAGATTGGTTTCCAGGGCATTTTGTTCCTGGTTATTGCTTACGCTTTTATAACCGCTGTTTACATCTATAACGTGAAGCGCTTCGGTATGTTCAATAATGAGGTATGCCCCGCTGGCTAGGTTCACAGTTTTTCCAAAAGATCCCTTCACCTGTTTTGTAACGCCAAACTGGTCGAAAACAGGGAGTCCGTTTGAATGAAAAGCAACGATCTCGGCTTTTTCAGGTGCAATTCTTTGAATGTAGCTTTTACATTCAGCATAAATGCCTTTGTCGTTGGTAACAATGCGGTTGAAATCTTCATTTAAAAGATCGCGGAGAATGCTGGTAGTTTTGTTTTGTTCGCTCAGGATCTTTGCCGGAGCAACTGCGCCGCGAAGATTTGTCTGGATGGCCTTCCACATAGAAATTAGATCTGAAAGGTCTTCATGCAGTTCCGCGGTGTTCTTACCTTCTGCAGCCGTACGAACGATAACACCAAAATTTTTTGGTTTGATAGATTCAACAATTCTCTGAAGTCTTTTTCTTTCTTCCGACGAATGGATCTTGCGCGATACGGCAACGATATCATTAAAAGGGGTGAGCACTATAAATCTTCCGGGGAGAGAAAGTTCACAGCTAAGCCTGGGACCTTTTGCAGCGATTGGTTCTTTAAGAATTTGAACCAGAACATTGGGTTTGCCTCCCAGCACTTCATTGATCTTTCCTGTTTTTACAATTTCTGGTTCCACATCAAACTGTCCGAAATCCATTGAACCATTTTTATCGTTAATGGTTTGCTGGGTAAATTTCAGAAGGGAGCGTGCATACGGACTCAGATCGGTATAATGAAGAAAGGCATCTTTTTCAAATCCTACATCAACAAATGCAGCATTGAGTCCGGGAATAAGTTTTTTTACTTTACCTAAGTAAAGATCACCTACTGCAAATTTTGCGTCTGTTTTTTCGTTATGAAGTTCAACGAGCTTTTTGTCCTCTAGCAAAGCAATCTCCACACCCAGGGGAGTAGAGTTTATTATCAATTCCTTATTCACATTACTAAGCTTTTAGGTATATGCTATGGTAATGCTGATGGTATTCCGTTGGCTGCAGTAATTCTTTCAGAAATGAAGCGGGGCAAATTTGATGGGATTGTGCAAACGTACTAACAATCAGCTATAATAATAACCGGGAACAGGGTTGCTGTTCCCGGTTTATGAACCTATTTTCTTTTTTTATGACGGTTCTTTCTTAGTCTTTTTTTACGCTTGTGCGTCGCAATTTTATGACGCTTTCTTTTTTTACCACAAGGCATTGTACTTAATGTTTTTTATTAAAAATTATTTTTTCAGTTGTGCGATCCTCTTTTCAACTTCCTGTTTCAAACCGGGGATTTCGATGTATGGAAAACTCTTTTCATACCATTTGATGGCATCTGCAGGTTTTTCCATTCTTTCATAAATCTCCGCAACCCTGAAAATAGCTTCCAGGTTTCCCGGATTAAGACGATCAACGTTAATATAACGCTCAAGCGCTTTATCCAATTGCCCGGATATCAGGCTGGCTTCTCCCAAAGTCATTTGTGCATGAATGTTGGTAGAATCTTTTTCTGCTACTTTTCTTATCAAATTAATTCCTTCCATTGGCGAAGCCAGTCCGCCATATAAATACACGGCGCCCAGGTTTACCTGGCTGGAATCATTTGACGGGTTTATCTTCAAAGAACGCTCAAACAGGTCTTTTGCCTGGAGAGCTTCCCAATGCTTAAGTGCCGGATTGGTTTCGTTTTTCAATCCTTCCAAAAACAAGCGGGCAGCAAAAGTGAGGGATTTTTCTGAATTTTCCAACCTTGCGGCCTGGGCTGTATACCAGGCATAGGGTGCAAAAACCCTTGCGGTATCTTTCCAGAACCTGGCAATCTCGTGAAATGAATGAATTTTCTGGTTGGTAACATCACCGCGCGTAACAGCATTTTCTAATTGGGAAAGGCGATTTATTTGTTGCGGTGTCAGTGGCTCCTTGGCATGAAATAATATACTGTCAATGGTAAGACCGGCAGGCTGCCCCACCTGGGGTGCTACAATAGAAAGATTTTTTGAAACAGGCGTTTTTACTCCAAAAAACTGGCTTTGAGTGGCGGCGTATAGTCCAAGAACTAAAAAAACAGCAACTCCAATAATATACCACTGGGATCGGCTCACAAGATTTTTGCGGCAAAGTTACTGCACTCCGGTGGTTTTTTTCACTTCTGCCACAAACTCCTTGGCGGGTTTAAATGCCGGGATAAAGTGTTCGGGAATGTGAACCGCAACATTTTTCTTGATATTTCTACCGATTTTAGCTGCTCTTTTCTTGGTTATAAAACTCCCAAAGCCCCTGATGTAAATGTTTTCACCTTTCGATAATGAATCTTTGATCTCTTTGAACATCGATTCAAGCGTAACCAGTACATCCACTTTGGGTATGCCGGTTTTTTCTGAAATCTGGTTTACTAAATCTGCTTTTCTCATAGCATGGTTTTAGGCTAATTTGAACCCAATATAATACAAAATTGCATGAGTGTCAACAAAATAGAATTATTCTTACATATTTGTACTTCAATATATGGATAAAAAGCAACTGATTGATTTTCAACAGAATATTTCTTTAAATTCAAAAATTTTTGTTGAAGGACTGCTTCAGTGGGATCAAATTTCCAACACCAGGGCCATGCCCTGGAAAGGAGAAAAAGACCCCTATAAGATATGGCTGAGCGAGATCATTTTACAGCAAACAAGGGTAGAGCAGGGAAGAAAATATTATGAAAATTTTATCAGCAATTTTCCTGCTGTGGCCTCTCTTGCCAATGCTCCGGAAGAAAAAATTTTCAAACTCTGGGAAGGACTTGGCTATTATTCCCGTTGCCGCAACCTTATTGGCTCTGCAAAATTTATTCATCAACAACTCAGTGGGAAATTCCCTGATAAATATGAAGATATACTTGCATTAAAAGGAGTTGGTGCTTATACCGCAGCTGCCATTGCTTCCTTTGCTTATAACCTTCCTTATGCTGTTGTAGATGGAAATGTTTTGAGAGTTCTGTCCAGGATCTTCGCCATTCCTTTGCCTGTTGATTCCCCCAAAGGCAGGCAGTTCTTTAATAAGCTTGCACAGGAAATGCTTCCGGATGGTAGTGCCGGCATATATAACCAGGCTATAATGGATTTTGGTGCCACGGTTTGCAAGCCCCTGCCCGACTGCAATAATTGTTTTTTCAATCATCATTGCAGTGCATTCAAAACAAATATGCAAGGTAAATTACCTGTGAAAGAAAAGAAATTAAAGATCAGAAACAGGCACTTTCATTATTTTTTCCTGATACATGATCGAACCACGGCTGTCCGATGTCGATTGCAGAAAGATATTTGGCAAAATTTATTCGAGTTCCCTGTAATTGAATCGGATTTTGACAGTAACAGCGCTGTGGTAGCAGAGCAGTTCATCAAAGATCATAATTTAAAAGCTGCTCCCTGTAAACCTCAGCTTTCTGTTAATCAAAAACTGACCCATCAGCAGTTAAAAATTCACGTTTACACCATTCAGGTGGAAGAGAGACCTGTGCTTAGAGATTTTCAATGGATCGGCCTGCATGAGATCAGTAATTTCGCCTTCCCCCGAACACTCGCACGGTTCCTGCAACAGCATGAACATAAGGATAGCTGGCAAAAAATTTGATATTGTTTAATATATTTATAGAAGGGCAGCTGAAGTTAGTTAACAGATAAATTCAAATCGTATGCGTGGAGTAAACAGGGTTATGCTCATTGGCAATTTAGGTAAGGATCCGGATGTTCAGTTTTTAGAAGGAAATATTGCAGTGGCAAAATTCCCTTTAGCAACAACAGAAACTTTTAAAGACAGGTCGGGGAAACTGATCTCGCAAACCGAATGGCATACTGTGGTTTTGTGGCGCGGACTTGCAGAGCTTGCACAGAAATATCTTCACAAAGGAAGTCTTGTATATATTGAAGGCCGGCTAAGAACCCGCAGCTGGGAAGACAAGGAAGGCAACAGGAAATTTGCCACTGAAGTGGTGGGCGATAACCTGATTATGCTGGATAAAAGAACCGATAGCGGACATTCGGGCCATGGGGAAACCGGAATGGAAGGCTATGACGGTCCGCCCGATTCTCCATCCGACCTTTCTTTCTGATGGGAATTCATTTATTTTTACAAAAAACTAATTTAATGGCAGGTATGAACCTGCCTTTGTAATTAGCTATTTTTCACTAAAAGACTTGCCTTGGATTACCATTCGGTTTACGAACATACGGGCCATCTTGCATTTACCTTATTATCTGCCAATCCACAAAGCAGTGTTTTCCTGGTGGTTTTATTACTGGTGCTTTTGCTGCTTAGCTTTATTATCTCAGGTGCGGAAGTTGCATTTTTTTCCCTGCAGCCCCGCGATGTAAACATGCTTAAAACCAAGCAGCATGCCGCTGCCCGTCGTATAACAACATTGCTCGAAGAAAGAAAAGCCGTATATACTTCTCTGCTAATTGCCGGCGGTGTTTTCAATATCAGTATCATCATTCTTTCTAATTTTTTACTGACACCTGTACTTGCCCTAGGAACAATAAATATTGGAATTCCGGTTAACCTCGACATGCTGGTTAAAATAGTGATCATTGCATTCGTCCTGGTATTTATGGGAAAGATCCTTCCAAAGGTTTGGGCCAGCCAGAATTCATTAAGGTTTGCTTACAGTACATCCTCAGTTGTTGAAGCGCTTCATTTATTGTTAAGAAGGATCAGTTTGAAAATGGTAGGCATTGCCGACAGTATCAGTCAGCATAGCGGTGCCAATGAATCTGAAGCCACCAGTTTAAAAGAACTGGATGATGCTATCGAGATCAATAATGTGCAAACCTCCATTGAAGAAAAAAATATTTTAAAGGGAATTGTAAAGTTCAGCAACATTACGGTTAAGCAGATCATGAAATTCCGGCTTGATGTAAATGGAGTGGAATATGATACCGATATGGCTTCCCTGGTGAACAGGGTAGAGGAGCTGCACTATTCCAGGTTACCGGTTTTCAGGGAAAGCCTCGATGATATTGTTGGAATCCTCAATACCAAGGACCTGCTTCCGCATCTGCATGACAGGAACTTCAACTGGCAAAGCTTAATAAGGCCCTCGCTTTTCGTACCTGAATCAAAAATGATCAAAGACCTGCTCAAAGAATTCCAGGCAAAGCGCATTCATTTTGCCGTTGTGGTGGATGAATTTGGAGGAACAAGTGGAATTGTTACAATGGAGGACATCCTGGAAGAAATTATAGGTGATATCAGGGATGAATTTGATGAAGAGGAAACAGCGGTACGTAAAATAGACGACCATACTTTTATTGCCGATGCTAAAATTATGTTGTACGATCTGTGCCGTGCAATGGGTCTGCACATAGATACGTTTGATTCTGTAAAAGGTGAAAGTGATTCACTTGCCGGACTTGTGCTTGAAATTGCAGGTGAATTTCCCCAGGTGAACGAAACGGTGTCGTCGGGTGATTTTGATTTTACGGTTCTTGAATCTGAAAGAAACCGCATTAAATCTGTCAGGATCGTTATTAACCAATACAGAAATGAATAATAAATATATTCTTATACTATTTACTACCCTGCTTCTTGTAGCCTGCAACAGCGATTATGTACAAAAGCCAAGAGGATATTTCAAAATTGAACTTCCCGAAAAAAAATATACACGATTCGACCAACCCGGTTATCCTTACAGTTTTGAGTATCCTGTTTATGGTGAAATAATAAGAGATTCTTTGTTTTTTGAAGAAACACCCGAAAATCCTTACTGGATCAATATAGATTTTCCTGATTTTAGGGGAAGGATCCATATCAGTTATAAATCAATAGGGAAACATAAATTCGATTCGCTTGTAAATGATGCATATACCTTATCATATAAGCAACATACGTACAAGGCATCAGCTATTCAACCCGAGCCATTTACTACTCCATCGGGTGTAGAAGGAGTTTATTTTACTTTAAAAGGCAATGCAGCAACATCTCACCAGTTCTTTGTTACCGATACCACGAAACATTTTTTAAGAGGTGCATTATATTTTGGCGCCACGCCCAACCAGGACTCGCTAGCCCCTGTAAATGATTTTCTTTCTAAAGATCTCAGGCACCTGATCAACACGCTGGAATGGAAAAATTAAAAGGCCTCCTTCTAAATTTTCAATAACCTAATTTTGGAAAAATTTTACGCGTGATTGCTATAGATAATGTAATTGTGAGTGATGATATAGTGGAAGAAAAATTTGTTTGCGACCTTCATAAATGCAAGGGCGGCTGCTGCGAAGATGGAGATGCAGGTGCTCCACTGGAAAAAGAAGAAAAAAAATATCTTGACCAATACTACGAGATCGTTAAACCTTACTTAACAAAGGAAGGAATAAGGGAAATAGAATCTGCCGGGAAATATTTATACGACCGCGAATTTGGCTGGGTAACCCCTACTATCAATGGCAGTTTATGTGCTTATGGCTACCGCGATCCGCAGGGAATTATTAAGTGCGGAATTGAACAGGCTTATAACGATGGAAAAATTGGATGGAAAAAGCCAATCAGCTGCCATTTGTATCCAATCCGGCTTGGGAAAAGCAGGGAATATATTCGTGTGAACTACGAACCGCGCGAAACATTGTGTAAACCTGGTTGTGCCCTTGGAAAAAAACTCAAACTTCCTGTATACCAGTTTTTGAAGGAAGCTATAGTAAGAAAATTTGGCTTAGATTTCTATGATGCATTGCACCAGATTGCTATTGCACATTTTGATGAAGAAAAAAACAAATAATGTCCGAACAATCTTCCTATTTCATTGCACGCAGTACCATTAAGGCTGCGGATAAAGAACACAGGCGCAAGATCAATTTCAATATGTCGCGCTACAATGCCGTGGTACCTATAGGCAAAAAGCAGTTTACCAACCTTGAACTGGCGCGGGAAAGGGCAAAGAATATTAAGTGGCGTGCCATTGAAACCCTCGACAGGCAACTTGAAAAATTTGAAACGGAGATCACCAAAAAAGGCGCGAAGGTTATATGGGCAGAAAACGCTGAACAGGCTCTTGATGAAATCCTGAAAATTTCCAGGGCGAAGAATTGTCACACCATCGTTAAAAGCAAAAGCATGGTAACGGAAGAAATACATCTTAACCGTTTCCTTGAAAAAAATAATATTGAAAGTGTTGAAACAGATTTGGGTGAATACATTCAGCAACTCGATGGCGAGCCTCCTTACCATATTGTTACACCTGCCATGCATAAAAGCAAGGAAGATGTTGCGCGTTTATTTGCCGATAAACTGGGTACGGCACCGCATTTAAATCCTTCGGAGTTAACGCTTATTGCAAGAAAGAATCTTCGCGAAAAATATGCAACTGCCGAAATTGGAATTACAGGTGCAAATTTTTTAGTGGCCGACATTGGCGGGATAGCCATAACTGAAAATGAAGGAAATGCAAGACTGAGTATGGCCTGGCCCAAAACACTTATTGTAATTGCGGGAATTGAAAAAATGATTCCTTCAATGACCGACCTTGCTCTGTTGTGGCCACTGCTTTCAACTTATGGAACAGGCCAAAAAGTTACGGTATATAATTCAATAGTTACCGGTCCCCGCCAGGTAAATGAAAATGACGGTCCGGAAGATATGTACGTAATATTACTGGATAATGGCCGCACTAACCTGCTGTCTAATGTAAAAACGCGTGAAGCATTATACTGTATCAGGTGTGGTGCCTGTTTGAATGCATGCCCGGTTTATAAGAATATTGGAGGACATACATACAGCACAACATATAGCGGACCTATTGGTTCTGTTATCACCCCGCATTTGAAAGAGATGGAAGACTGGAAGCATTTGAGTTATGCTTCATCTCTTTGTGGAAATTGCACGGAAGTTTGCGCGGTGAAGATCAACCTTCATGAACTTTTGCTTGAGAACAGGCATGAAGCTGTTGACCAGGGGCATGGGTCTTTCTCAGAAAAAATGGCCTGGAAATTCTGGAAGCAGGCCATGATGCACAGGAAAATAATGAACTCCGGTTCATCAACAATAAAAAACTGGGTGGTAAATAAATTTGTAAAAGGCTGGAAGGAACACAGAAGTGAAATTCAATTTCCCAAAAAATCTTTTAACGAATTATGGAAAGAAAGAAATTCAATTAAATGAGTTCAGGCGCATTGATCTATAGTCACAGCATTACTCCCAGGTTGCAATACATGGCTGATTTTCTTTCTGATTATTATGGACTGGAATTTTCCTTAACCTGCAGCGAAGAAGTGTATCGCAATTCCGAAGTAAAATGCAAAATCAATTACAGTTACCATCGCATTGTACCAGGTGAGATTTGGATCCATTCTCATGTTTTACTTTTTGAAACCAAAGAAAGGCCGGTTAAAACGGAATGTTTTTTACTTAACGGAGTAAAAGTATTCTTTAAAGCTGAAGGTGAAGTTGGGTTTGATATTCTTGCTGCCATTTTTTATTTAATAACTAGGTACGAAGAGTACCTTCCGCATAAGAAAGATGAATACGGAAGATATTCTCATGAAAATTCTCTGGCTTTCAGGGAAAACTTTTTACATAAGCCCCTGGTTAATTCCTGGCTGGAAATTTTCAGGAAATTGCTTTTGGAAAAGGATCCGGCATTTGCGAATCGAAGGAAATTCTCTTTCCTCCCTACCTATGATATAGACATGGCCTGGAGTTATAAGAACAAAGGTGCATGGAGAAATTTTGCTTCATTTTTCAGAAATTTCTTCCTTGGAAAATGGAAGGAAATGAATACGAGAATAAAGGTGCTGGGGAATAAAATGCCTGATCCTTTTGATGCTTACGAATGGCTCGATCGTGTTCACAAACAGTATAAACTTGATCCTGTTTATTTTTTTCTTGTAGCAGAAAGACTGGGCAGGTACGATCGAAATATTTCCATTAAGAATCCTGATTTTGTTTCACTCATTAAAAATATTGCTTCAAAATATAAAATTGGTTTACATCCTTCCTGGGCTTCGGCTGAATTTCCATCAGTTATTGCAAAGGAAAAATTATGGCTTGAAGAGAACAGCGCCCGGGAAGTTCATTTATCACGCCAACATTATATAAAGTTCGAGCTGCCCGAAACTTACCGGCGTTTGCTTGCAACCGGAATAAATCAGGAATATTCAATGGGATATGGAACAGTGAATGGGTTTCGTGCAGGCATTTCCACTTCATACAAATGGTATGATCTTCAAACAGAAACCGCTACTTCTATGTTAATTCACCCGTTTTGTTTTATGGATGCCAATGCATATTATGAACAAAAACTAACGGCAGCGGAGGCCGGAAATGAAATGCGCCAATATTTAGAAGCCATTAAAAAGGTGAATGGAAATATGATCACCATCTGGCATAACAGTTTTCTGGGAACCGATCCTGCATTTGCCGGATGGAGAGAAGAGTATGAAAATTTTTTAAAGGTGGCAGCTAAGACTGGCTGATCTTTCCTGCAGATTTATTTACAAGGTAAACTCCATAAAGTGTTATAAGTGTTCCGGTAATAATAAAGGCTGTGAGTTTTTCCTGGAAGATGATCCAGCCCAGCATAACTGCAACTATAGGATTGATATAAGCATACAAACTGGCCTGCTCCGTAGGAAGGTTTTGCAAAGCGTATAAATAAGCAACAAAAGCAATTACAGATCCAAACAATGCCAGGTAACCAATCAGTGCCCAGCCCTGCCAGGGAATGAATTCTAACGGTAGCGAATAGCCGGAAATGCCAGAAATTACATTGAGTACAATTCCGGAAATCACCATTTGAAATCCCAGGCTGAAGTAAGGATTGAAATTTACGGCCTGTTTTTTTGTGTACAGTGTTCCAAATGCCCACGACCAGGTAGAAGCCAGGGAAAGGAAAATACCCAGCCGGAAGCTGCCGTTAAAAAAGTCCTGCAGGTATTCGAAAAAGATCACACAAATTCCGGTAAAACCCAGCAAAAGCCCAATGATGGTTTTGGGATTAAGTTTAGTTTTTGTTTTGGAACCAACCATAGCAATAATTACCAGCCAAAGTGGAAAAATGGAGCCAATGATGGCGCCCAGTCCTGCCGAAATATATTTCACACCCCAGGTAGAAAGTGTATTGCTTAATAGAAAATTTAAAAAACTGAGTACAAGAATTACAATCCAGTCCTTTCCTTTTGGCCATGCGGTTCTTTTAAAAACAAAATAGAGAATGTAGCAAAGTCCGCCAATGAACTGCCTGATTCCCGCCATTTGCAAAGGATGCATGAATTTTACTGCTTCTTTTGAAGCTATCCATGTAGTGCCCCAGAAAAAACAAACCATGGCGAGTGCAAATAAGGCCTTCGACCGCCTGCTTTTTTTGCGGAAGTTAAAAGGATTGAATCGCGAAAGGTAGGATGCAGCATCCTTTCTGCCTTTGATGATTTCTTCGATGTATGTCTGGCCGGGATTCAATGGTGAGTGGTGAGTGGTCAATGGTGAATAGTGAACCTGCGGGAAGTGGTCAATGGCGGAAATGCCGCATACCGGTAATTACCATGGCAAGCCCGTTTTCTTTACAATAATCTATGCTTTCCTTATCGCGAATAGAGCCGCCCGGCTGGATGAATGCTGTTATTCCTGCCTGGTGTCCCATCATCACACAATCATTAAAAGGAAAAAATGCGTCGCTGGCCATAACCGCACCATTCAGATCGAAATTGAATTGTTTCGATTTTTCAATGGCTTGTCGCAAGGCATCAATTCGGCTGGTTTGTCCGCAACCTTTACCCACCAGTTGTTTGTTTTTAACCAGTGCAATAGCATTAGATTTTAAATGCTTGCAAATAATGTTGGCGAAACGCAGGTCTTCTTTTTCGGTTTCCGTGCATTCTCTGCCACCGGCTTCCTCCCATTTTAAAAAATTACCTTCATCCATATCCTGTACTATGGTCCCAATCGAAAGGGATTTCTTTTGTTCCATTACAATAAATCTTTCTTTCTTCATGTTTAAGAGGATGCGATTCTTTTTTCCTTTCAATATGTGTAAAGCTTCATCACTGAATTTTTTTGCTATCAACACTTCAAAAAATATCTCGCTGATAGCTTCTGCTGTGGAGCGGTCTATTTCACCATTCGTTATAAGCACACCACCAAAGGCACTTTCCGGATCGCCGGCAAGAGCCGATTGCCAGGCATCATGCACAGTATTTCTTGCAGCAATTCCGCAAACATTTGTATGCTTGATCACTGCGAAAACTTTTTCATCCGTACCGGCGAATTCAGAGATCAGCTGCAGCGCCGCATCAACATCAACAAGATTATTATAGGAAAGTTCCTTGCCGTGAAGTTGTTGAAACAGGGAAGAAGTATCGCATTTCAATTTTGCGTGCTGGTGGGGATTTTCGCCGTAGCGTAAAGGAGTTTCATGTTTTTCGGCAGAAGTGCCTGAAGCAAAATAATCGCTGATGGCTATGTCGTAATCTTTTACAATTTCAAATGCTTTGGCTGCAAATTCTTTTCTTTGTTCAAGCGAAACTGCGCCGCTTTGAGAATGTAAAATATCTACCAGCTTGGCATAATCATCTTTTGATGCAATTACAGTAACATCTTTAAAGTTCTTAGCGGCTGCCCTGATCATGGATGGCCCACCAATATCAATTTTTTCAATGATCTGTTTTTCTGCTTCCGCGGCTGTTCCGGTAAATTCTGGAGAAAGAGCAGTTTTCAAAGTTTCCTGGAAGGGATACAGGTCCACAATTACCAGGTCTATTGCCGGGATCTTGTGTTCCATCATTTCAATTTGGTCGCTCTCCACATCCCTGCGTCCCAGTATGCCTCCGAATACGGAAGGATGAAGTGTTTTTACCCTTCCACCTAGGATCGAAGGATAAGTGGTTAATTCTTCTACCGGAATAACCCCAATACCAAGGTTTTCAATATAATTCTGCGTGCCGCCCGTAGAATAAATAGTAATATCCTGGTTATGTAATTCACGAACCAGGGGTTCAAGTCCATCCTTGTAAAAAACAGATATTAATGCTGATTTGATTTTTCTGCTCATGATTAAACAGGGCGTATTTTAAAAAATTAGGGTTATTAGGGCCACAAAGGTAGGGGCTGCAGGTTCAATACATAACCACCGTTTTCGGTAACATGATGATAAGGCACCTTGAGGCTGTCGAGAAGCTGTTTATATTTCCCTGCTTTATAAAAAGGTACCGAACCGTCAATAACTACCATAGGTTTGGCTCCAATTGCAGAGAAATCTAGATCTGCTTTTGTGTGCCGGGAAATTATCAGTACATCAGCTGCTTCCGGATGGCTCTTTACCAAACTTATTTTCTTTCCTCCAAATTGAAATTGGTCGGCACTGATGCGTTTTGAACTTAGCACCCGGTGAACAATGCGTGAGGGATTTATATTAAAATTCATGATCTGGGGATCCTGTAAAACCTGGCTGTCGCCCACAAATAAACTGCTTCTTCCTTTTATGAACTCTATGGCCGTATGTTTTGCAACATTATATACAATAAGTTTTTGCTGTTGATTTACCTGTTTAAAGGAATGGGATCTTATTGCCAGGAAGCAGAATAATGCAGCCAGTCCCGTTTTTAACTCTGAGTTTTTTTTGCTCATCAGTCCAAAACATATAAACAGTATGGAAAAGGTAAGAAGGAATGCCTGGGGAAAATTTATATACAATCCTTCCGAAATGGCAATACTAACATTGTTGAACCTTTCAATGTACCCATTCATAAAACCAATCATAAATGCAAGGAGCTGCCCGAGGAAAAGCGCTATAAAATCTAACCATGAAATCATACAAAGGATAATTCCCCCAATGAGTATGAGGCTGGATAGCGGAACAGCAACAATATTGGTAATAAAGAAGAGGTTGGGAAACTGGTGAAAATGATAAATACTTACAGGAAGCGTAAGTAATTGTGCTGCGCAAGTTACTGCGCTGAGTTGCCAGAAGAAATCGAGAATTTTGTTTTTAAAATAAACCAGGTTATAAACAGGTTTATAAAACATAATAATGCTGGCAACAGCAGCATAAGAAAGCTGGAAGCCTGCATCCCAGATCCAGAAAGGGTTGTAACAAAGCAGAACAAAAGCCGACAGGGTTAATGTATTGTAAATTGATGTTCGCCTTGAAATGGTTTCGCCAAAGGCAAGGCAGGAGAACATCAGCGCCGATCTTACCACTGAAGGTTGCGCACCTGCCGTGATCCCAAATATCCACAAACCGGAAATGATTAATAAAAATCGAAGCCAGGAAAATTTTTTTAATCTTGCCAGGGGCTTAGTAAGAAAAAGAAGTATCCAGTAAACAAGCCCAAGGTGCAATCCCGAAATTGCAATCACATGAATCACGCCTGTATTGGAATAGGCTTGCACAAGATTCTTGTCCAGGTCATCTTTATATCCAATTACCAAAGCTTCTGCAAGTCCCTGCTCCTTTTTTCCGGGAATGTATTTCTTTATTGTACGGATGGTCCAGTTGCGGCAGGCAATAATGAAAGAGGAAAATGAATTTGTTTCTTTTTCATTTAAAATTTTATAATCTTTTGATTGGAGGTAAACCTGGTGGGTGATGCCGTTGAAAAGGCAGTATTGTTTATAATCAAAGCTCCCGGGATTGCCACTGCTGCGAACTTCCTGTAATTGTTTTTTAAAAATAATGGTTGACCCATATCCAAGTGTAGATGCAAGGCTGTCCTTTTGAAAGTAAATAAGGAGTTTTGATTTTGATTTTTTTTCAACTGACAGAGGTAGAATTTTTGCCAGTGCTTTAAAAGAATTTTCTTTTTCCGACAGCGGTTCGGTAATAGATGCTTTGTAAATTTCCTGTGAAGCTGCCTCCTTCCTGCCTGGCATGTTTCGAACATCATTTATCCAGACTGTAATTCCACCCAGGAAGAATAAGAACATGTTTAGGCACATACCGTTTATTATTCGCCAGTTGTATTTTTTGTTGACAGGGAGAAAGCTGTACAGGATGATGAGCACAAGGCAGGGTCCAAACCCTGTAAGCAACAAATCCGGTTGAAGAGCGAGATACCATGAAGCAAGAATTCCGGTAACAAAAGGAATGGTTATCCTGAGAAAAGGAATTTTACTCCATGGAGGCACAATCAGCTTCATTTGCAAAAGCTAGAAAACAGAGATCGAAGAAGAAAGGGAAAAAACGTTTTTTGAGAGGGAAAACCATCGATCTCCCTGATTTGAAAATTTGTAAACGAGGTAATTTGGCGCGTGTTTGTTCGCAATAAAACATGCGTAAATTTTCGATTATTGAAATCCCTGATTCATTATTGAGAAAATATCTCTGAAAAATATGATGCATATTGGTTTTTGCTTTGACTTTTCAATTTATTTCCACCAACTTTGCACCCAAACCTCAAAATCTAAATCCAATACAGGAGCATGGGACTTTTTAACTGGTTCACACAGGAAATAGCTATAGATCTCGGAACGGCCAACACACTGATTATTCATAATGACGAAGTAGTGGTTAATGAACCATCTATTGTTGCTCTGAATCGAAACAATCCAAAGGAAGTTTTAGCCGTGGGTAAGCGCGCGTTGATGATGCATGAAAAAACCCACGAAAGCATAAAAACCATCAGACCTTTAAAAGATGGTGTGATCGCCGATTTCAATGCTGCCGAACTCATGCTCAGGGAAATGATCAAGCTGGTTTACCCTAAAAAACCACTTTTCCCTCCCAGCTGGCGCATGATGATCTGCATTCCTTCATCCATTACCGAAGTTGAAAAGCGTGCTGTACGGGACAGTGCAGAACAGGCAGGCGCCAAGGAAGTTTACCTCATTCACGAACCCATGGCTGCCGCGCTCGGTATAGGAATTGATGTTGAAGAGCCCGTTGGTAACATGATCATCGATATTGGAGGTGGAACCACCGGTATTACAGTTATTGCCCTGGCAGGAATTGTATGCGATCAATCTATACGCATTGCCGGTGATGAATTTACAGCAGATATTATGGAAGCCCTTCGTCGCTACCACAGCCTTTTAATTGGTGAGCGCACGGCTGAGCAAATCAAAATACAGATCGGGGCAGCAATGAAGGACCTTGATGTTCCCCCGGATGATATTCCGGTTAATGGCCGCGACCTGGTTACAGGCATTCCCAAGCAGATCATGGTGAGTTACCAGGAAATTGCTGAAGCGCTTGATAAATCCATCTTCAAAATTGAAGAAGCTATTCTGAAAGCACTTGAACAAACTCCTCCCGAACTTGCAGCGGATATTTATCGCCGCGGCCTTTACCTTACAGGCGGTGGTGCATTGTTAAAAGGCCTCGACAAACGCCTGAGCCAAAAGATCAAACTTCCGG
>JAEZCV010000133.1 GCA_023429985.1 Bacteroidota bacterium
AGTTAAATGGTTGGATCAGTTATACTTATTCAAGAATATTATTGCAGGCCGATGATCCTAATACAGGTATCAGTATAAATGGTGGTGCATGGTATGCTGCCAACTACGACAAGCCTCACGATGCAACTGCAGTGGGTAACTTCCGGGTGAATCACAGGTTCAGCCTGAGTATAAATATGACATACAGCACGGGCCGGCCTATAACCGTTCCAATAGGAAGGTATTATTATGGCGGTGCGCAGCGAGTATTGTATTCCGACAGGAATGCATACAGGATACCCGATTATTTCCGCGCCGACTTCTCCATGAACATTGATGGAAACTTCAAGGCAAATAAAACCACGAGAAATTCATGGACGATTGGTGTTTATAATATCACCGGAAGAAGAAATCCCTTTTCGGTTTATTATGTTTCAGAAAATGGAAATATCAACGGGTACAAACTTTCCATTTTTGGAAACATGATCCCATTCATTAATTATAATATCAGGTTTTAAATGAAAAATTACTTTTTATATATAGCTGTTCTTTCCCTTTTATTTGCAGGCTGTAAAGAGGAGTACGATTTCCCCCTCCGCTCTTCGGATGTTTCTCTTATGGTGGTGGAAGGAAATCTGAATGTTGGTAATGATTCTACCAATATTACCTTATCAAGATCCATGAAACTGGATGAAATAGTTCAGTTTAAACCCATTTTGCAGGCCCAGGTGCTTGTAGAAGGAAAAGATAATTCAGTTTCTACCCTCACGGAAAAAGGAGGTGGAAATTATTATAGCTCCGGACTTGGAATGGCCGTAGGAAACGAATACCGACTGCGCATAAAAACGCCAGATGGTAAGGAATACCTTTCCGATTGGGTGCTTGCACGTAGCACGCCGGAAATTGATACAATTAAATGGGAAAGATTACCTAACGGTATAAGTTTTTCCAGCAGCACACAGGATCCAACCAACAATACCCGCTACTATAAATGGGAATATGAAGAAACATGGCAGATCAATTCCTATTTTACTTCGGATTTTAAATGGGTGGGCGATGCAAATATAGTGTATACTCCTGCCCAGGACTTGCCTAATACCTGCTGGAAATACGACAGGTCAAGAACCATTATGATTGGTTCAAGTGCACAGTATGCACAGGATGTGATCTCTGATCTACCTTTATACTTTATTGCTGAGAATAATGAAAAGCTGGGCGTAAGGTACAGTGTATTGTTAAAGCAATATGCACTTTCAAAACAGGCATATGAATATCTCAACCTGATGAAGAAGAATACCGAAACGCTTGGCTCTATTTTCGATCCACTGCCTTCCGAAATGAGAGGAAATATTTCTAATGTCAACGACCCTTCAGAAATTGTGATTGGCTATGTTAACGCTTCTGCCGAAACCAGGAAGCGGATTTTTGTAACGTCAATAGAAGCTAACTGGGGTTATCCTTATCCAATTCCCTGCAATTATTTTTTAATTGCCAATCATCCCGATTCAATACGCAAATACATACCTCTTTATCTGCCCTGGGCAGCTGAAGAACCTGTTCCTGGAGTTATCACGGATTATTATGTTGCACCGCCTGTTTGTGTGGACTGTACTTTAAGAGGCGGAAATACAGCCCGGCCAAATTACTGGTAATAAATATTGAAATTTCATATATACAAAAATGATTCATCGCATACTTATATTTTTAATGACTCTGTTTTCTTTAAAGTTGTCAGCGCAGCAGGATTTTCCTGCCATGGCTTCATCTAAATTGAAAGAGCATCATGAACAAACCCTTCCGGAAAAAATTTACCTGCATACGGATAAGAATTTTTATGTAACCGGCGATATTCTTTGGTTTAAGGTTTACAATACAAATGCCACTACAAACCAGCCTGTTTCATATAACACGGTTGTATATGCGGAAATTCTGGATCCTTCCAATAAACCTGTTTTGCAGGCTGTTATCAATATGAACCAGGGAAAGAATGGTTCATTTCAGCTTCCATTAACGCTGGAATCGGGAAACTATACCATTAGAAGTTATACTTCGTGGATGAAAAATTTTTCTCCTGAATATTTTTTTACAAAAACTATTACTATAGTAAATCCTTTAAAGAGCGGTGGTATTGACCCTGCTTCCATTCAAGGAGAACCTGTAGCTGGTTTTTTTCCCGAAGGTGGCAATATGGTGGCAGGTATCCCGTCAAAAATTGCTTTTAAAATTTCAGATCCTTTTGGTAAAGGCATCGATGCTTCGGGATATTTGCTTGAAGATAATGATACATTATTGCCGCTAAATACCCTGGTAATGGGGATGGGCAATTTTAAAATGACGCCCGTTGCCGGAAAACAATACAAAGCAGTGTTTACCCTCACCGATGGAAGTTCATTCACAAAAGAACTTCCGGCAGCACAACCTAAGGGATTTGTAATGAATCTTGATGAACAGGGCGATGAACTGGTGTTTACAATTCGTTCGAATGATGCACCGGATGGAACCGAGATATTTCTATTGGGACATACCAGGCAACAAGTGAAATTTTCCCAAAAAACAAATATGGTCCAGGGAATTTCTGTTTTTCGTTTCAACAGGAATTTGCTGGGTGAAGGCATTAGCACATTTACAGCATTTGCGGGCAGACAACCCGTTGCCGAACGTTTATATTTTATAAACCCAGGAGTGGATGCATTTGTAGCCGGCCTTGATAAGGAATCTTATTTTCCCAGGAAAAAGGCCAGGCTTACTATTGGCAAGGAGGGTATTGCTAAGACCAACCTTTCACAGCTTTCTTTAGCGGTTTATAAAATTGATACCCTTCAGCAAAGAGACCAGGTAGATATTGTTAATTATTTATGGCTCACATCCGAACTGAAAGGAAACATTGAACACCCTTCTTTTTATTTTTCTTCTTCACCACTTGCCAGGGAAGCTGCAGATAATTTAATGCTAACACAGGGCTGGAGAAGGTTTAAATGGACAGATATACTTTCCGGTACACCGGGCAAGCAGGTGTATTCTTTTGAAACGGGACATCAAACCATTTCAGCCAGGGTTACAGATCCTGTAAATAATCAGCCGGTAAAAGATATTTCGGTTTTTTTATCGGTTCCTTCTACTAAGCACAAACTCTTTGTTTCGAAAACAGATGTAAACGGCATGGCACTTTTCCAGGTTAAGGAGTTTTACGGGAATGAAGACGTGATCATACAAACCATGCCTGCAGACAGCATGTACAAACTGGAGCTGCTGAGTCCTTTTTCAGATAAAATTGCTGCTGTACCAGGAATTCCATTTAAAGGAATTAGTGATGTAAATATGCTTGAGCAGTATAGTATTGCCATGCAGGCCTCAAACATTTACAATGGTAACCAACTGAATAATTTTATAGAATATCCTATAAACGATACGCTTCCGTTTTATGGTAAGGCTCCTTACTCTTATAACCTTGACGATTATAAAAGGTTTACTACAATGGAAGAAGTGTTTAGGGAATTTGTACGTGAAATAAATGTAGGGGCAGGAAGCGGCGGCTTAAGGTTAAAGGTGTTTAATGAGAATAAAAGGGAAATGGTGGAAGAAAATAACCTGGTTACCATAGATGGAGTTCCCCTTTTTAACACGCATAATATTTTTAATTATGATCCCCTTAAAATTAAAAAGCTGGAGGTGATTCCCGGTAACTATGTGTTAGGAAATGCAAGGTATAATGCAGTTGCTGCTTTTTATACCTACCCCGAAAATTTTGAAGGTATGCAGGCCGAAGGAAACTCGGTTATTGTAAATTACCAGGGACTACAAAGGGAAAGAGAATTTTACCAGCCGGTTTATGAAACCGACAGGCAGATTCTGAGCAGAATTCCCGACTTCCGTACAACATTGTTCTGGCAGCCTGAAATCAATTCAACAGAAGTTGAATTTTATACCTCCGACACCAGGGGTAAATTCATGGTTTCAATCCAGGGCATAGATATTAATGGAAAGCCAGTTGCCTGGAACCAGTTTTTTGAAGTGAAATAAAAAAACCGGGTCGCCCCGGTTTTAAGTTATTTTGTTTTTCCCTGCCAGTTGTCCACCTGCTTATCTTTGGTCTTCCTGATCATAGCCTGGAGTTTATTTACAGCCGCATCGGTGGCCTGCTCAAATTCCGCACTATGTTCTTTTACAAAATGATCATTGCCCGGAACCTCGAGCCTGATTTCAACATAGTTGTTTGGCGTTGCTTTATCGGGGCCTAGAAACAAAGTTACATTTGCTCTAATAATATGATCTGAAGGAGAGAGTTTCTGAAGTTTCTCTTTAATATAACCTTCCAGCTTGTCGCCTGCGGTAAATCCCAGCGATGAAATAATTACATCCATATCTTTACGTTTTTTATGAAGAAACCATTATCATACCATTATTAATGGCATGGTGTTTTCCGAATTTAATTATAAATATTTGAACTGCATGGAGCCTTATATCATTGATGTGTCAAATTTGGAAGAACTGCAGATGATCAGCGATCATGATGAGCTCGAAAGAATCTTTTATCGCGCAAAAACAACAATTGTGAACGGCGAAAAAGTGATGCTGGTAAGAAAAAATAACCCCGGGAATATCCCATTTTCCCAACTCTCAACGCTGGAAGAACTGGATGAATACAGGGCAGCTGTTTTAAGGTATTTATAAGGATTGGCGGGCGGTTTGTTTCTGCTCTATTAATTCTGCCAGACCCTTTAACAGAACAGGAGGAATTTCATCCGCACAATGCCATCTCGATGTTTTGTAAAGGATATATTCGGCGTTCGGGCCGGAGATTAAAACTGTAGTATCGTTAATAAAATAAAATTGATAATTTTCACCTGCAACCGTTCCCTTGAATTCCATTTCTAGGATTTTGTGCAATATAAGATCAGATCGGTGATTGCACTTATATTTGAATAGAATTCTTCATCAATAACGCATTTTTAAATATTTACACTTAGTGATCAGCACTTTATATTTTCTCACAATACTCAATGCAACCATCCTGGTTTTTACCGGAAGCTCCTGTTCTAAATCCACAGACAATAGTGCTAAACCTGTTTTCGATTCTATACCGCAAAAGCAATTATTAAATGCACCCTTGCATGAGATTTCCGGAATTGCCGCCAGCAAATTCCCGGGCAGCTTCTGGGGGATAGAAGACAGTGGCAATCCTCCACAGATTCACTTGATCAGCGACCAGGGGATTCTTGTAAAATCGGTTTATGTTAAGGGTTCGGTAAACCGCGATTGGGAAGCATTAGCCATTTCTGACAACGAGATTTATATTGCCGAAACGGGCGATAACGCTTTACAGTTTAACGAGTATGCCATTTATAAATTCCCGGAACCCTCGCAAACAACAGATACGGTTTTTAATTTTGAAAAGATCCGGTTTGTTTATCCCGATGGCCCGCACGACTGTGAAGCTATGTTTGTTGATGCCCAGAGAAATATTTACCTCCTCACAAAAAATTCTAATCCCTCTAAAGTTTATAAAATAAGTTATCCTTACCAGCAGGGTTTGAATACTGCTGTGAATGCAGGTGTGATGAAAATAGGAGGGTTGGTTGCTGCGGATATTTCTCCAACGCAGGATGAAGTGCTGGTAAAAACCTATACAACACTCTACTATTTAAAAAAATCTCCTGGAGAATCGCTGGAAGACCTTTTGAAAAAAGAACCTGTAAAATTGCCCTATGTGCTCGAGCCGCAAGGTGAGGCAGTGGGATTTTCAAATGGAAACACCGGTTTTTATACCGTCAGTGAGAAAGCATTTTTAAACCAGGTGAATATTTACTTCTATAAAAGAAAATAAGCCGCAAAAGCGGCTTACCTGGAATGTTTTTTTGCTATGCAAGGGAAGCTTCAGATGTAATTTCCGTATTTAATAGTTTTGAAATCGGGCATTCCTTTTCTGCTTTTTTTACACTTTCGTCAAACTTTGCTTTGTCAATACCGGGTACTTTTCCTGTTACACTTAGGTGAGATTTGGTTACAGAACCATTTTCAAAATTTATTTCACATTTTGTTTCCAGGCTTTCAGGGGTAAAACCTGCCTCACCTAAAACAAAACTGAGTTTCATGGTAAAACAACCTGCATGCGCGGCTGCTACCAGTTCTTCCGGATTTGTTCCTGTACCATTTTCAAACCTGCTGGTAAATGAATACTGCGTTTTGTCTAAAGTATTACTCTGGGTAGTTAAATGTCCTGTGCCTTCTTTGCCGGAGCCGTTCCAAACGGCCGTTGCTGTACGTATCATATAATTTAAGTTAAGAGTTAACAGCAAATCTAGCAAATGTAGCGGAGAGCAGAACAAACTAAAGTATGCTAAATGGCATGGGCGCTTTCGACGATCTCCGGCATGGAAATTCCAAGGTGGCTCTCATCATAAATGCAGGTGCCATCCTTGATCACTAAAACCTGTGGGGATTCGTGGTGTACTTTAAAAATTTCTGCAATCCTGTTACTAATAGAACGATGCGCAAGCAGGTCAAGGAAATAAAAATCTATATCGGCAGGCTGATCCATTTTTTGAAGACGCTGCAAGGCTACAGCACTGGTGGAACAGCGCGTACTATGTTTAAAAATAACCTGTGGCCTGTTTTGTGATTCACTGATAATTTGTTTCAACTGCTCCTCATCGGTTAGATGAATCCAATGCATACACACTAATTTTTTTAAATTCAGATCTTGTTTGTCTCGAAAGATGGAAGGGAAATAGAGGCGGTAACCGGGCAACCATATCCTTTACGGGAAGTGCCCCCTCTGGAGCCTGCACAAGAGGCAAAAACCAGGGCGATTAAAATCAACAGGGTCAGACAATAGGATTTGTTTTTCATATAAAAACAGTTTGGATTAAAACGGCTTAAATTGCCGGATATTTTGCAAATATATAATGAAAATCCATTTTATCTCAATCGGTGGGAGCGTAATGCACCAATTGGCAATTGCTTTACATAAAAAAGGATACCAGGTTACCGGCTCCGACGATGAGATTTTTGAACCGGCAGCCGGTAATTTGAAAAGCCAAGGTCTTATGCCTCAGTCAATTGGATGGGATCCCGGCCGTATTCATCCCGGTCTGGATGCTGTAATATTAGGTATGCATGCACGTGCCGATAACCCCGAACTGCTGCGGGCAAAAGAGTTAAATCTTTCAATATTTTCCTTTCCAGAGTATATTTTTAAAGAAAGCAGGGAAAAGCAGCGCATTGTGGTGGGCGGCAGTCATGGCAAAACAACCACTACCTCCATGATCATGCATGTTTTGAAAGAATCCGGGAATGATTTCGATTACCTGGTAGGTGCCCGGCTGGAAGGCTTCAGCCAGTCGGTAAATATTTCGCATGCCCCGGTTATTATTTGTGAAGGAGATGAATATCCTGCCAGTGCCATCGAAAGAAAACCAAAATTTCATTTTCTTTTTCCTCATATTGCTATCATCACCGGCATTGCCTGGGACCATATTAATGTATTTCCCACGTTTGAAAATTACCTGGAACAGTTTACCATTTTTATCGATAAAATTGAACCCGGCGGAACGCTGATCTATAACGAAACCGATAATGAATTGAAAAACCTGGTATCGGCTCATAAAAGGCAGGATCTTCAATTATTGCCTTATTCTGTTCCGCCTCATTCCATTGAATCAGGCATAACAAAAGTGCTGTTGGAAGGGAAGGAATTCTCATTGAAGGTTTTCGGAAATCATAATCTCATGAACCTGAATGCAGCATGGCTGGTGTGCAAACAACAGGGAATTGATATCAACAGTTTTGCTGCTGCCATGGAAAGTTTCAGGGGAGCATCTAAAAGATTAGAATTACTTGCCCGCGATGAAAATACGGTTTTTTACAGGGATTTTGCCCACGCACCATCCAAGGTAATAGCTACAATTGAAGCCGTAAAACACCAGTTCCCAGGAAAAAAATTTATTGCAGTTTTGGAATTGCATACGTATAGCAGCCTGAATGAAAACTTCATGCAGCAGTATTCAGGAGTGATGGAAGATGCCGATATTGCAGCGGTATTTTACAGCAGGCATGCCCTGGAAATAAAAAAACTTCCCCTGTTATCAAAACAGGCTGTTTCTTCGGGATTCAAAAGAACCGATCTCGAAGTGTTCAACAGGAGAGAAGAATTGGAAACGTGGCTGAACCAGCAGGATTTTCATGATGCAGTGGTTGTTTTCATGAGTTCCGGTAATTATGAAGGATTTGATATAATGAGTTTTTCTAAAAATAAATGTGAAGACAATCAACAGCACTGAAATTACCTTTACCCTAATTAATAATTGATGTTACAACTGAAAAAACCCCTGGCATTTATCGACATTGAAGCAACCGGCAATAATGTTTCTACCGACAGGATCGTTGAAATTGCCATTGTTAAATATCTTCCCGATGGTACCCGTTCTGTAAAACGGAAGCTTTTCAATCCGCAAATGCCCATCCCGGCCCCTATTACCGAGATCCACGGGATAACCGATGAAATGGTAAAGGACGCACCTACTTTCAAACAGGGCGCACACGAAATCAAACAATACCTCGATGGCTGCGACCTTTCATGCTACAATGCTTACAGGCTTGATATTCCTATGTTAATGGAAGAATTTATTCGTGCCGATGTAGAGTTTGAAATGAAAGGAAGGAAGGTGGTTGATGTACAGAAGATCTTTCACCAGATGGAACAACGCACACTTTCGGCTGCCTATAAATTTTATTGCGATAAATCTCTTGATGGTGCGCATGGTGCTGAAGTGGATGCTAATGCTACTGCCGAAATACTTTTTGCCCAGGTGGAACGCTATCCACAACTGGGGTCCACTGTTGACAGTGTAATTAAAGCCATAGGTGATGATGGCATCATTGATTTTGCACGCAGGTTCGCTTTCGATGAAAAAGGAGTGGAAATCTTTAATTTCGGAAAGCATAAGGGAAAGTCTGTTGCAGATGTTCTTAAGGCAGAACCACAGTATTACGACTGGATGATGAAGGGTGAATTTCCCATGAATACAAAACAAAAATTAACGGAAATGTATACCCGAATTATGCTGAAGAAATTCTAGTTTCCTTGGAAAAATTAGTTATCATACCAACCTTTAATGAATCCGAGAATATCGAAAGAGTGTTGCGTGTTATTTTCGGTCTTCAACAGAACTTTCATGTTCTGGTTATAGATGATGGTTCGCCCGATGGAACGGCAGTGGTGGTTCGTGATCTTCAGCAGGAATTTTCTTCTGAATTATTTCTGGAAGAAAGACAGGGTAAGCTGGGCCTGGGTACAGCCTATATCCATGGGTTTAAATGGGGCATGAAAAAAGGTTACCAGTTCATTTTTGAAATGGATGCCGATTTCTCTCATAACCCCGAAGACCTTCCCCGGCTTTATGATGCCTGCAAATACGGCGGCGCCGACCTGGCTATAGGCTCCCGCTATGTAAAAGGAGGAGGAGTAAAGAACTGGCCATCTAACAGGATCGCGCTTTCAAAAGGAGCATCTTTATATACCCGTATGTTTTTATGGATGCCCGTATCCGATCCTACCGCCGGTTTTATGTGCTATAAGAAAATTGTTCTCGAAACCATAAACCTCGACGAGATCCATTTTGTAGGTTATGCTTTCCAGATCGAAATGAAATTTGCAGCCTGGAAACTTGGTTTTAAACTTAAAGAAGTGCCCATTCATTTTGAAGACAGGAAATTTGGCGAATCCAAAATGAGTAAAGGCATAGTAAAAGAAGGAATTCTTGGAGTGCTAAAACTTCGCTGGTTCAGCTTATTTACCAATTACCGCAGGAGGGTGAAGAGCAGGCATGAAAAACCTTCCGTCATCAAAAATTAATCATCTGCATACCTGCTTTTAATAGATGTCCAGCTGGTATTTCTAATGGCCGACATCACCATCCAGGTGGCCGCAATCGACATAGCAGCGAAGATCCAGATCACCACCCAAAAATTATAAACCGCAAAATGAATCACTCCAATTAATCCTGCAATTATTAAAATAAAAATCCCCCTCAAAAAACCTCCTGTATTGGAATTGTTATTCTGGTGCAATGAAAATGGAAAGACCCTGATACCCGCATAAACAAGTATGCTTGCAATCAGCAATACATTGAACATTCCAAGTATAATGTGTGGTATGATCTTAATGCCCAGTAAAATGGTTCCTGAAAGGGTGATGATGAATACCATGGGAATATAAAATTTCATCATCATGGCCTTTGCAGCTCCAAGAATGATTTCTCCGGGCTTTTCCAGCGGTGTGGTGTGATAGATCCACGAAGCTTTATACTTTTCCGAATAAACCATCTGGTTGAGCGACATGGTTAATATGAGGGTAGTAAAATATAAAACCGATATAACCAGGGCCCTCGATGAAAAACTTTCTTCCTGTAAGGTTTCAAGTGAATCGCGACTGGAATTCCAGAAAATAAAAATGGCATACACAAAAAGATATCCAATGGAAGGATATACTTTCAGTTTAAAGTCGCGGCTGCGGGCACTGAGTTTCCACGCCATTAAAAATCCGGTTTTTTCTGCATTTGAAAATGATAATAACCTGGATAGAATGCCACTGTAATTGTATCCCCGTTTTCTCTGGGTTTTGGATCTTGTTATAATATCGGCTCCTGAATTGTTTATCATCGCCAGCTTATTATTGAATGAAGTCGCCAGGTATTTAATTACCAGGTATAAACTTCCAACAGGTAATATAATACCGAGAATTGCTGCAACAACCTGCGTTGCCGAACCGCTCATTTCATATAGGACGGTCCAGGAACTGGCAAACCAGTAAAAAGGAATTGTGATCATCCATGCATATTCATTTACATCAAGATCCTGCATGCTGCTTCTCAGCATTCGGGGAACGATCTGGTAGGAACCGTAAATAGCAATGGCAAAAATGATCTGGATATAGCTGATGATGGATTGAAATCTGGCAGGTGTGGTGATCTTCAGTATTAATATATAAAGCGCATTGATGAAGAATATTGAAAACATGGACACCATAATGATCATCAATGCAAACACCAGTGAACCCGCCAGGCCTGTTCTTGAAAAAAGAAAAATAAGGGCAGGAAGGGCCATAGGTACTATGATCTTGCAAATGTGGATGAAGATGTGCAGCATCCTTGCTGTAACAAAAGTGCGGTCGCTTACAGGTTTGGGAAGAATGATAAAGTTATCTCTTACATCTATCAGCACAGAAGTGAAATCTGAGATCAGCTATGCAGAAAGCATCACAAAAAAAATGGAAAAATATATAGTGAAATGTGTATAGTAATTATTGCCAAAGCTGAATGCAAGTAAAAATAAAGCACCCATTACTGCAC
>JAEZCV010000186.1 GCA_023429985.1 Bacteroidota bacterium
TGCACAACACCATCCATGGGAGCAATTACAGCAGTATGCGTTTTTCCCCAGATATCAATACCAAGATGTAATCTTCTTGGCTCTTCATTTCCGGCGCCAAACAATTCACTGCGCCTGTAAACCAGCCTGTGTTCATCATATCCACCAATACCATAACGGGCATTTTCACTTTCCAGTTTGTTATGAACATAACTGATAAAACGGTTTACATCTGAAACCAGTTCATCGGTTAATTCAGAATTTTCATGAGAAAAAACCATTGGAATGATGCGGTCGCCGGGTTCAAGAGGAACAACTTTGGCAAATTCATGCCGGTGTTTTTGCAGGGCAGCAATTACAGCAGATGGTTGCATATGGATGATTTTGGGAGCCCGAAATTAGAACATTGTGCCTGTACAGGCTCATTTAAATACAAAAGATAATAAACCCGGCTCCAGGGCGTTTTAATGCAGATGGCCCTATTCAGACCCTTATTATTGATAGCATTATTCCTGTTTCCAGTTCTTTTGCCTGCCCAAACGATTACCGGCGTATGGAAAGGAAAGATCAATAAGCAGAAAGTTGAGGTAAAGATCATTCAGAAAGGCGACAGCTTAACCGGCACCTCTTATTACCATGAGAATAATGGCAATTTTCGACGTTACAGCATCCGCGGGTATTTCGACCAGGAAACCAATGCTGTTACCTGGTGGGATGACCAGTTGATTGAATCGGGATCAAATTCAGGAAAGGATCCTCAAATTTCCATTGCCGATTTTAATTGTCCGGGTGGAGGCAAAATGCTGCTCGAAGGTAAATCAGCCGATGTTGATGATCCTTCAGATCCTAAAGGCATTGTTGATCTGTCTAAAACAGGTAATACAAATTTTCCCGATGAATGGGATTTTGTTATTGATAATTATTTGGTAGGTGGAAATCATCCCGATATCATTGATAGTGTTGCAAGATTGAGTTCTTTACCCAGAGCAATACCTGAGCCAGTATTTGCCAAAGCAGAACCTGAGCCTTTGCCCGAATTGCCTCCTGCCAGAAAAGGCATGGTTACTATTCCGCCTCCTCCTGTTGCGGAAGTTAAACCGGAACCTGTTCAGGCGATGAATCCGCAAACCATTGAAGAAAAATTTATTGCACGAAAGAATATATTAACGAAAGAAATTCCGGTAAGTGGCGATTCTATTGAACTGATGTTTTATGATAATGCAGAAGTTGATGGAGATTCCATTTCACTTTTCCTGAATAATAAATTAATATTTACGCATGTGCGTTTGAGTGGCAATCCTCACTCCATAAAAATTGCATTAACCGACCTTGAAGCAGAAAATGATTTGGTGATGGTTGCCGAGAACCTGGGCTCTATCCCGCCGAATACTGCTTATATGCTGGCTGTTGTTGGTGATAAAAGATATAGTGCCTATTTAGCGAGTACAGAGGAGGTGAGTGCGCTGATAAGATTGAAGAAAGAGTGATTTTTTGGGCATACAAATTTGAACCACTGAGGCACAAAGGCACGGAGAAACACGAAGAAGATTTGAACCACAAAGGCACTGAGGCACAAAGAAACACAGAGAAAAAACCTTTGTGCTTCTCCGTGCCTTTGTGACTCCGTGGTTCAAAATAATTCCCTCATTATCAATCAAACTGAATCACACAACCACATTCACCATCTTCCCCTTTACGAAAATAAATTTCTTCACTTCTTTTCCTTCCACCCATTTTTGTACAACAGCATTTGCCATTACAATTTCCTGAACTTCATCCTGCGAGGCATTCATGTCAAGAACTATTTGGGTTCGCAATTTTCCATTGATGGAAACAGGATATTCTTTTGAAGTTTCAACAAGCAACTGGGGATCGTATGTAGGAAAGGAAGCATCAATAACAGAACTACGGTTACCTAACTTATGCCATAATTCCTCGCTGATATGCGGTGCGTAAGAAGCCAATAAGATCAATAGAGGTTGAAGAATTTCTTTTTTGTGCGATTTCAACTCGGTAAGTTCATTTACACAAACCATGAAAGCACTTACCGCTGTATTGTATGAAAACCTTTCCGTGTCTTCTGCTATCTTCTTTATTGTTTTATGCAAAACTTTTAGTTCCGCTGGTGTTGCCTTTTCGTCAGAAACAATAAAACCCTTCTCACTATAAAACAATCGCCATAGTTTTTTCAAAAAGCGGTGCACCCCTTCTATACCTTTGGTATCCCATGGCTTGCTCATTTCAACAGGCCCAAGGAACATTTCGTACATGCGGAATGTATCAGCGCCATACTTTTCAACAATATGCGTGGGATTGACGGTATTAAAAAGTCGCTTACTCATTTTCTCCACTTCCACACCGCAGATATATTTTCCATCTTCAAGGATGAACTCCGCATTGGCATGATCGGGCTTTGCCTTTTTAAATGCATCTGTATCGAGTTCCACACCATCCACCATGTTAACATCAACATTCAATGCATCCGTTTCATACTGGTCTTTTAATCCTGCAGATACATACTGATGCGTGCCCCTGATCCTGTAAACAAACCTGGAAGAGCCCTGGATCATTCCCTGGTTCAGCAATTTCTTAAAGGGTTCATCAAAAGATATTAAACCGAGATCGTAAAATGCTTTTGTCCACATACGGCTGTATAATAAATGCCCTACCGCATGCTCGGTTCCTCCTACATAAAGATCTACCTGGTTCCAGTAATCGCTGTTCTTCCTGTTACAGAATTCATTGTTGTTATGAGGATCCATATAACGAAGAAAATACCATGATGAGCCTGCGTAACCGGGCATAGTGTTGGTCTCGAGGTTTTGTGATCTCCATTCATCAATATTTGCAAGCGGCCCCTCTCCTTCCGGACCTGGCTTATAACTTTCTACGTGCGGAAGTTCAAGTGGCAGTTCAGATTCTTTTAAGGGATAAGCAATTCCATTGATCCATTTTACTGGGAAAGGCTCACCCCAATAACGCTGACGGCTAAACGCAGCATCCCTGATCCTGTAGTTTGTTTTTCTTTTTCCAATCCCCATTTCTTCCAGCTCCGATATTACCAGATCCACAGCTTCCTTCATCTTCTTTCCATTTAAAAATCCACTGTTGGAAAGAACACCATCTTTGGTTGCATTAGCTTCTTCACCATTATAATCATCACCAATTATGTTGGTAATGGGTAAAGAAAAATGTTTGGCGAATTTGTGGTCTCTTTCATCACCGCTCGGCACAGCCATGATGGCACCCGTACCATAACCTGCCAGCACATATTCCGATATCCAGATGGGAATTTCCTTTTCATTAAATGGATTGATTGCATACGCACCTGTAAATACCCCGGTGATCTTTTTTTCTGCCATGCGCTCGCGCTCACTCCTGCTGTTTACATAAGCAAGGTATTCATCAACAGCTTTTTTATGTTGAGATGTGGTTATGTGTTCAACCAGTTCGTGTTCCGGGGCAATTACCATGAAGTCGACACCAAAAATGGTATCGGGTCTGGTGGTATAAACTTCTAAATGCTTATCTGAATCTTTAATTTGAAAACTAATTTCAGCACCCGAACTTTTGCCGATCCAGTTCGATTGCATTTCTTTCATGGCTTCGCTGAAATCAACCGTATCAAGTCCCCTCAACAATCTTTCGGCATATTCGGTAATACGCAGGTACCATTGCCTCAGCTTCTTTTTCACTACAGGATGTCCGCCTCTTTCGCTAAAGCCATTGATCACTTCATCGTTGGCAAGAACGGTTCCCAAAGCTTCGCACCAGTTCACCTCACCAATTCCGCAATAGGCCACACGGTATTCCATTAAAATGGATTGCTGTGTAAATTCATCAAAGCTTTTCCATTCACCTGCCGTAAAATTATTTTTGCCGGTTGATGAAACCTGGTATTGAGGATTTGGAAATGGATGATCTGTATTTCCTTTTGTTTCAAAAATATCTACCAAACCGGTAATGGGTTCGGTTTTATCTGACTTCCTGTTATACCAGCTATTGAACAATTGAAGAAACAGCCATTGCGTCCATTTATAATATTGGGGATCGGAAGTTCTTACTTCTCTTGACCAGTCGTAGCAAAATCCAATTTTATCGAGCTGACTTCTGAAAGTAGCTATATTCTTTGCCGTGCTTAGGGCTGGATGCACACCATGCTCAATAGCATATTGTTCGGCGGGAAGTCCAAACGCATCATAACCCATTGGATGCAGCACATTAAAGCCCTTAAGTCTTTTATACCTGGAAAAAATATCCGAAGCAATATAGCCTAAAGGATGTCCCACATGCAACCCGGCTCCACTTGGATAAGGAAACATATCAAGCACATAATATTTGGGTTTTGAAGATTCATCGGGAACTTTATAGATGCCGGTATCATTCCAGTGCTGCTGCCACTTAACTTCTATATCACGGAAATTGTATTCCATTTAATGATTCTGATTTATCTGTAATGAATAAAATGTGAAAGAACCTGCTATTGCTCAAAACGGGCAATATACAGAAGCAGGCAATCGTTAGAGAACCGCAAAAATAGATGATTCGTCTTTTAAAATTTTTGCAAAAGCACCTGCCTGACCCATTGCTAAGCACCAAACCTTTATTTTTGTTCATATCTAAAATCTGATTCATGGCTCAAACAAGCAAAGCGGCAGCCCGGAGGGGAAAACCATCTTATGTTATGTCCATTATAGGTGTTACACTGGTACTTTTCCTTTTAGGAATTGTAGGCTGGCTGGTGATCAATGCAAATAAACTGGGCGATTATTTCAGGGAAAATGTTGAGGTAAGAACCTTTTTAAGGGGAGAAATGGCAGCCAAGGACAGTGCAGCCCTGATAGACTATATTGCTTCCCGGCCTTATGTAAATTCTTATGAATATGTTGACAAGGAAGCAGCAAAGAAAAAATATATTGACGAAGGAAATGAAGACTGGGACAAGGTTTTAGACTATAACCCGCTTCCCAACAGTATTAATTTCCGTTTGAAAAAAGAATACGTGAATGTTGATACCCTTGAAGCCATCAAGGCCGATTTGGAACAAAACATGCACGTGACCGATGTACAGTACCAGAAAGCGCTTGTTACCACGCTGGATAAGAATATTCGCCAGGTAAGTATAGGATTGCTAGCTGTTGCTATTTTGATAGCCATCTCGGTGATCTTCCTGATAGATAATACCATCAGGCTGGCTATGTTCAGTAACAGGTTCCTTATTAAAACCATGCAAATGGTTGGGGCCACGCGCTGGTTTATTGCAAAGCCTTTAAACATCAGGGCTGTGGTAAATGGTGCCATCAGTGCTTTAATAGCCATTGGACTGGTTTATGCTGTGATCCTTGCTGTGCGTAATTACCTGCCCGAACTGGCAGCCCTCCACGATACCAATATGATGCTGATACTGTTTTTATTGCTGCTGATCATTGGTATTTCCATTACGCTTTTCAGTACTTACAGGAGTGTGCTGAAATACCTGAAGATGAAGCTCGACGATCTTTATTAATATTTTTTGGTTCCCCGGTAAATGCGAGGGAACCAAAAACTTTCTTTATTTTGCCCACTTAAGCTGATCTCATGAAAGAAAAAAAAGCTACTCCCATTGCTAAAAAAGACCCTGCGGGCATGATACCTCTTTTTGAAAAAGGCAATTTTACGCTAATGCTTATTGGTGCAGGTTTAATGGTGCTGGGCTACCTTTTAATGGCGGGTGGCAGATCGGAAGGTCCTCATGTTTTTAATCCGGATGAGATCTATGGTTTTCGCCGCATCACACTTGCTCCCTTACTCATTCTTGCGGGACTGGTAGTTGAACTCATTGCCATTTTTCGTGTTCCCAAAAAAGGTTAATCATTTACCAGGATGACCATTCTTGAAGCCATCATCATTGCAGTAGTGGAGGGCATAACCGAATTCCTTCCCATATCATCCACCGGTCATATGATCATTGCCAGCTCACTGCTCGGCATCAGTGAAGATAATTTTACCAAGTTATTTGAAGTGGCCATACAATTAGGCGCTATCATGTCGGTGGTGGTATTGTATTGGAAAAAGTTTGTAGATTTTTCGCGTTGGCAGTTTTATGCCAAACTTCTAATTGGTGTGATACCGGCTTTGGTTCTTGGTTATTTATTTAACGACCAGATAGAGGCCTGGTTGGAAAGTCCAACCATTGTTGCAGTGAGCTTATTGCTTGGAGGCATTGTACTCTTGTATATTGACAGGTTTTTCAATCATCCTACCATAGAAAAAGATGAGCAGATCAGTTATGGAAAGGCTTTTATTATTGGTTGCTGGCAGGTGCTTGCTATGATTCCCGGCGTGAGCAGAAGTGCTTCATCCATCATTGGGGGTATGCAGCAAAAGCTAACACGAAACCTTGCTGCTGAATTTTCTTTTTTCCTTGCCGTTCCTACCATGTTTGCTGCTGCGGCATATTCTTTAATACTTAAGGACTGGAACGAAAACGGTGTTGAAGTAAAAGGATACGAATTGCTGCTGGCCACTGAAGGAAATGTTGTTGCTTTTATCATTGGAAACATTGTTGCCTTTGTAGTGGCCTTGCTTGCCATTAAGTTTTTTATTAATTACCTGAAGCAATATGGTTTCAGGGTATTTGGAATTTACAGGATCGTTGTTGGGATTATATTGCTGTTGTTGATTGGACTGGGATATTTATAGTGAATAGTGATTGGTGAGTAGTGAGTAGTGAACCTGCTTACCTGCAGGCAGGCCCTAAACCCTAACCAAACCTAAACCAACAAACCTTCTTCCTTCATGCAAACCGCTTCAAAAAAAGTTATCAACGGCTGGGCCATGTACGACTGGTCGAACAGTGTATATAACCTGGTGATCACCACTACTTTCTTCCCGGTATATTATACCGAGATGACCATGGCCGATCCTTTTTTCGGGGAGGTAAAATTTTTAGGCAGAACTTTCGTGAATACTGCCTTGTATAACTATGCACTGGCATTCACTTACCTGCTGGTAGCTTTTTCCTTGCCCATACTTTCTTCCATTGCAGATTACCGCGGTAATAAGAAAAAGTTCATGCAGTTCTTTTGTACGCTTGGGGCCATCTCCTGCAGTGGTTTGTATTTTTTCACCCCCGAATATTTTACCATTGGCATTATATTAATGATGCTGGCCGCATTTGGATTTTATTGCAGCCTGGTATTTTATAATTCATACCTCCCTGAAATAGCAGCAGAAAAAGACCGCGACCGCATCAGCGCAAAAGGTTTCACTTTTGGGTATATCGGAAGCGTGATCATGCAAATGATTGGTTTTATGCTGGTAGTTTTCTGGGATAAAATTCCTTTTCTGGAAAGTGCAGGCCATGGAGTGAGAGCTACGTTCTTCCTGGTAGGTGTATGGTGGATTGGTTTTGCACAAATACCATTTAAAAGATTGCCCGCAGGCAATGCGCTTCAGATCAAAAAAGGAAATAAGGCATTGTTGAAAGGCGGTTTTACCGAGCTTAGAAAGGTGTTTCTTCAAATGGTGCAAATGCCTGTACTGAAAAGATTTTTGTTTGCTTTCTTCTTCTATAACATGGGCGTTCAAACAGTAATGCTGGCTGCAACTAATTTTGGAGCAAAGGTGTTGAAACTTCCTTCCGACAGGCTGATAATTACAGTAGTGTTGATTCAACTGGTTGCAATTGCCGGAGCTTATCTCATGGCTAAACTGTCGTCGATGTTTGGAAACTTACAGGTGCTGATAGGCGTTGTGATCTTCTGGATATTTATTTGTATTGCAGGATATCTCATGCAAACTGAATATCATTTTTATGCCATTGCCATTGCAGTAGGACTTGTAATGGGGGGCATCCAGGCCTTGAGCAGATCCACGTATTCTAAACTCATGCCTTTAACTGAAGACACAACCTCGTTCTTCAGTTTTTACGATGTTACAGAAAAGATCGCCATAGTGATCGGTCTTTCTGCATTTGGATTGATTGAAGAACTTACCAATGATATGCGTAACTCCGTACTTTCGCTCATCAGCTTTTTCAGCTTAGGTTTACTACTTTTGATCTCCGCACTGGTGAAGCAAAACAAAATGAAAAAAGATCATGAACCTGTATTCTATTAATGCCGGCTATTTTAAACTTGATGGTGGTGCCATGTTTGGCGTAGTTCCTAAATCAATCTGGAATAAGATCAACCCTGCCGATGAAAATAACATGTGCTCATGGGCTTTGCGCTGCCTGCTGATAGAAGATGGTAACAAACTGATACTTGTAGATACAGGGATGGGTGATAAACAGGATGCAAAATTCTTTGGTCACTATTACATGCATGGCGATGATACGCTGGATAAATCGCTGGCAAAACATGGATTTAACCGGAATGACATCACGGATGTTTTTCTAACCCATTTACACTTCGACCATTGTGGTGGCGCTATTATCCGCGAAGGAGAAAGGCTGGTTCCTGCATTTAAAAAAGCAAACTACTGGAGCAATGAAAAACACTGGGACTGGGCCACGCATCCAAACGACCGTGAAAAAGCATCTTTTCTAAAAGAAAATATTCTTCCTATAAAAGAAAGTGGGCAACTGAAATTTGCACATCTTCCTGTGAATGATAATAACGACAAACTTCCCAATTCTGATTTCCTGCCAGGATTTTCAATAAGATTTGTAAACGGTCATACCGAAAAAATGATGTTGCCCCAAATTCAATACAAAGGCCGCACCATTGTATATATGGCCGACCTCTTACCTTCGGCAGGACATATTCCCATTCCTTATGTAATGGCCTACGATATGTTTCCGCTCACAACCCTGAATGAAAAAAAATCATTTTTGAAAGAGGCGGTTGAAAATGATTATGTTTTATTTTTTGAACACGATGCCCAACAGGAATGTTGCACCCTGGTTCAAACTGAAAAAGGAATAAGACCCGGAAATAGTTTTATGTTAAGTGAAATTTAATTTCTAATTACATTCAACAACCTTTCAACTACCATTCAACTACCATTCAACTACTATTCAACAACCATTCAACCACCATTCAACCACCTTTCAACCAAAATTTCCCGCATTTTTTCTCCGGAATACCCTCAGGTTCACCAGTAACAGGCTTCCGATAATTGCGGGAAACACCAGGTTAATGAACCAGACAGTTATGGTGGTTAATCCAATGCCTAAAGAATTGGTGGAAAATAATCCAAGTAATTGCAGACTCACTTCACCCCTCACGCCCAATTCAACCAAGGGAATGGAAGGTATAATGGCAAGCGCGAGGAAAACCACGGTCATTAACCATGCAATGGTAATGGCGCCGATATCTACACCAAAAAAATAAAAAAGGCAGATGTATTGAATTATGAATACTGCATAACGCATCATCGAAATGGCAAGGATCTTTAAGAGCAGGGTTCTGTTAAATGCCGAAAGTGCTTCTACCAGGAATAAAAATTTCTTCATCCTGATGCGCCGGTTAAAGAAATTAACAGCACCACTAACATTAAAATAAATGAGCAGCATAATTGTGATCAGCGCCAGCAATCCAAAAAACAAAATATTTTTCCATGGCAGCAGTTCAGGATACCGGTTTTGAAGTTCAGTATTCAAAACAATCAATCCTACGGCACCTGCCATAAGTGTTGTCACCAGCTGTGCAAAACTTCCAACCAGTGTAACAGAAATTGTTTTCAAGCGCGAGCCTTCAGGCAGGTAAACCACGCGCCCTAAATATTCCCCTATCCTGTTGGGAAGTGTAACAGAAAACGTAACACCCGATAAAACAGCTTTAAAG
>JAEZCV010000053.1 GCA_023429985.1 Bacteroidota bacterium
TGAGTTCGTAGTGCCTGCTGCCTATTACAGTTTCATCATAAGGATCAGGTACCTCGTTGGTTATTTCATCATTGGCTGCCAACATACCCAGGCGGCTGCTGCCGTAAAGGTGCTGCTCGTTCCAGTAGATGGGTGAATTATTTTCTTTGCTATACACACCCATTACATTACCCTGCGCATCGCGGAAATAATAAGTAAGCATGGTTTCCTGATTGGAATCAACAACCCTTTTGCTGATTCGATTACCCGAAGGATCGTAGTCATAATGAATTTCCGATCCATCTTCCTTTCGTATACGCCTGATCTTTCCGTAAACCGTCCATTCAATGCTTATTATTTCTTCTTTGTTATCAACAATCAGATTTCCAATGTTATCGTACTGGTAGTTATCTTCTGACTGGCTGTCAAGATCCTCGCTGTAATTGCCGGCGTTAACTACATCATGAACCCGGTCCAGCAAATTATTATTAAGAGGATCTTTATAATGATAGGTGAGCTGGTCCATGTCTGTATTTATAGAACTGGGGCCGTTCCTGTTATAGCTCTGGATGTTTCCATTGGGATCATAGCTTACCTCTTCTGCATAATCATCGTTAGTAGTATTGTAACCCCAGGTTCCTCCAGCTTTAAAAGGCTCGTGGCTGCGCATGCCCACCAGGCGATTGAGCTGGTCGTAGCGGTAAGAATATCCCATGGTGTTTCTCCCCAACAACATGGAACTGGCAAAACTTGTATAAGCAATGTTGCCATTGAACAATTCATAACCAGTGTATGGGTTGCCGTTAGCGTTATAGTCGAAAGGAAGCGCAATAAAGGGATGATCTCCTCCACGATCGTCAACCGGAGTGTAATCATTATTGAAATATCCCAGGCTGTAAGCATATACATCCCCTGGAATGGTTTCGCGGCTTCCGCCTCTAACACCATCATAGCCAAGGTCATAAGGATCCTGCGAATAAAGTTCATTCAAGAAAACGCCATTGATTCCTTTTAACCAGCCCTGCAGGGTATAAGCATAGTCCACGCCCTGCACGGGATCGTGTGCCAGTTCGGTTCGGGCCAGGGGACCGTGTAAGTGGTAATAATAGCGGGCATCGAAACGAAGCGTAGTCTCATCGCGCCCGCTGAGCGCTTCCAGCAGCTTGTTGTCCGCATCGTACACATAATCGTAAACATACTGGTCCTGCATACCCTTCTGGTACCAGACCCTATTTACCTTGCCACTTACAAGGTCAAACTCGTAATCCATTGTTTTGGTGATCTCTATCATGGTGTTGTCGTACAACTTCCTGTTTTCCTGGTAAAGTTTTTTTACGTTGCCCGAAATATCATATACATAGTGCGTGGCAAAATTGTATTCTTCCGGAGCATCTTCCACTTCCCGGTATATGGAAGTTACCACTCTTTTGCGACTGTTATAGTTCCTGATCTGCTCAAGAATAATATTTCCATCCCATGTAACCAGTGGATCGGGATTGTCGTAAATGGTTTGCGTGATCTGGCGTTTGGTACCGTCGTTCATCCATTGGTCTAATTCCTCCGGGTTCCGGGTGTCAACAAGGGAAAGGTCATGCTCTCCACTTATCTTTTCCCCAACTTCAATTATCCTTCCCAGGTCATCGTATAAAGTATAGCTAAACCGGTTGCTATTATTACCAACAATAGGTGAATATTGCTCAGCGTTTTGTGAAACTACCAGGCGCCCCAGCCTGTCGTACCAGAACCTGGATAATCCGCCATCAGGACTTTCCTGCTCCACCACCTGGTTCAGGCTGTTGTAGGCGTGGGCTGTAAAAAACAATCTTGTTGAACCTAATATTAAGGAAATTATATAAATGCAGATGACCTTAAAGGAGTAAATCACATCATATTCTGATCTGCACAATCCGCGCTGGTGCAAATTTCCAACATATGGGCTGTTTCAATCTATAAAATCCGCAGGAAAAAATAATTCGCAATTGCAGTAAATTCATTCTTTAAAAAAACATAGCATAAAAAAAGAGCGCCTTTTACAGCGCTCTCCTTGACTACTCTACCTTAAACTATTAATTTACATCCCACCACACTTTACCATAAATGGTATTTGCTCCTCCAAACTGGCTTTGAATGGCGGCATTATAATTTGCGGCATTATTAAAAGCTTCATTATCGGGATAACCCAGTCTTGTTGGAATGGCTCTTCCTCCTGGTTCAATTAAGAAGTCAGGGAAACCGGTTCTTCTCCATTCCGACCAGGCCTCGTATCCATTCATAAATAAATGAACATAACGCTGGTTGGCAATTTGTTCAATGGCTGTTGCCGGGTTATATATCACTGCTGGTTGTGCCATCAATGCTGCAAGTCCTGTAGTACCGCCAGTCCACTGGCGAAGGGATTGTTCTATTGCCAGGTTGTAATTTGTTTCAGCAACGGCATCTCCACCGGTGATCCAACCTTTTTTAGCTGCTTCTGCCACTGCAAACAATGCCTGCGCATAGGTTACAAGATATACAGGCGCATTTTGCGCATACATGGCCGTACCCAGTAATGAAACACCGGTTGTGTTGGGAATTCCTACAGTTGTTCCAAACTCAAGACCTACATATTCATTATTTACATTCGGCTTACCAAATACCGGAAGTCTTGGATCCGACAATGGTTTCATATAATCTACCAAAGTTTCGGTTAAAGCCCACCATTCCCGGTTTTGCGCCACTACCTGTCCATACCAGTAATTCTGGTTATTTGCATCTGTAAGATGTTTGAAAACAAAATTATCAGCGTTGGAAGTCATTATGCCATTGTTATATGCAGTGTTGAATTCTTCAGCGCCTTTTGTTGCATTTACTTCAGAGAGACGAAGGGCCATAAGCATATGAATAGTGTTACCCAGCTTTTTCCACTTGGTCATATCTCCATTGTAAATGATATCGCCGGGAATATTTCCCGGAACGATCATGGCATTTGCTTCTTCAAGCATATCAAACAATGCATAATAAATAGACTCCTGTGAATCGTATTTGGGTGTAAAATCATCCTGACCCTTTAATGCTTCTGAAAAGGGAACATCGCCCCACCTGTCGGTGATATTCCAGAAATAAAATGCTTTCAGAATTTTAGCAACGGCAAGCTGGTTGGTGGTTGGCATCACTGCAAGATCAGGAGCCGTAAGCACGGTTTCAATATTCATCAGCGGTCCCTGGTACCATCCATAAAAGCTTGTACTTCCATCGGGGTATTGGGAGGCTCCCACATATTGTGTTTCTGCTAAATACTGCCCTAAGAATTCTCCCTGTGGAGAAGACCCAAGTCCGGGTAATGATAACATGGCATTACCAAGCAACTGTGCTGCAGATGCATCACTGGGCAGGTTTGGATTCCTGTTTATATCCGAATCAAATTTATTACATCCCGAAAACAGGGCACCTGCCAGGAGTAATGAAATATATATTTTCTTCATGAGCAAAATTTAAAAGTTGAAATTAAAGTTGATGCCGTAAGACCTTACTGTATTGGCCTGGCCCGATTCAAACCAGCTTAAAGATTGCGAGCCCGTAGAGTTTTCTGATGGGTCGATACCTTTTGGAGCTTTTTGCCAGATCATTGCCGGGTTACGTGCGATCAATGCAATATTGATTGAAGAGAATGGCAATCTGCCCAACTTGTTTTTAGATAAAGTATAACCAAGTCTCAATTCCCTTAACTTGATATATGAAGCTTCATGAAGCCAGTCGTCGTAAACCCTTCTTCCAACAACACCATAATAGGTTTGAGGATTTACGTATGCAACAACCGGTTGTTTGGTTGTGGCATTGATACCTGTAACTTTCACACCTCCACCATCTGCAATTGGATCCCTTACATTCTTTCCACGATCGTTCATTTCTGCTGTTATCTCGTGTTGTCCTGTTCTTACAGCCAGCATGTGCGACCTGCTAAAGAACAATCCGCCTTTCTGGAAATCGATCATGGCAGATAATTCAAATCCGAAGATGTTGAATGAATTAAGGAAACCACCTGTATAATCAGGCAAAACCGATCCGAAATTATGCGTTGAAGTAGTGTACAAAGGAAGGTTATTGTTATCCAGCAATATTTCACCAGTTGCAGAGTCACGCTGGTAGGTTGGACCAATCAGGCTTCCATAAGGTTTTCCAACATAGGCATTCACATAAGTGGTAACGCTTGAATAGGTTGTGGAACCATAAGGATATACATCCATATCTGGACCAATTTCATTAACCATGCTCCTGTTCCTGCTCAAGTTGAAGGTAGAATTCCAGGTAAAGTTTTTAGAACGTATCGGTGTTCCTGTTAAGGTTAATTCAATTCCCTTGTTTGTGATCAGTCCTGCATTGATAATAGCAGCACTGTATCCGCTTGCTCCTGATACATTCAGATCAATGATCTGGTTCCTGTTCTTTTGCTGATAATAGGTAAAGTTCACACCAACTCTGTTCTTAAGGAAATTCAGATCGAAACCTGCTTCAAAAGAATGTGCAAAAGAAGGTTCGATCAATGGATTGTTCAATGCATCCGGAACGAACATGGTGTTCACGGAACCATAAGTTGTTCCAATACCATAAACAGCAGAAGTGCGGTAGGGAGAAAGATCCGATCCAGCCTTTGCATAACTCACTCTGATTTTTCCGAAAGAAAGTGGGTTCCATTTCATTAATTCCGTAAATACAATGCTTCCTGAAACGGAAGGATACCAGTATGAATTATTTTTTTCCGGAAGTGTGGATGAATTATCGTTCCTGATGGATGCATCAATAAAATAAGTATTCTTAAACCCGAACGATGCCATGCCATACATGCTTCTGATTTCCTTCCTCAAAAGATAAGAATTGGTTGAAGGCCTGTCAATAGAAGCATCGATATTAAAATAACCCGGAGCTGTTAATCCACCCACAGTTGCCATGGTTAAATAATTATACCTTCTCTTATAAATGTTTCCACCAACATTTGCATTCAAAGAAAACTCGCCCCAGTTCTTATTGTATTGAGCTAATAATTCATAGTTCATTTCCCGGTTCTGGAATTTGCCTGTATAAAAAGATGGCACTCTTCTTCCTCCAAAAGCCTGGCGTTCTTCAATATTTTGTGTAAACATGTCCGAACGAATAAATCCACTCAGTTTAAGATCGCTGAACAACTGGTAGTTTACGCCAACATCTCCAAAAAACCTGTCGCGGTTATCGTTATTTAAATTTTCATACGCTTCAAAGAATGGATTATCCCAATACCTCGAGTTGAAATTGGTTATTTCTCCGGTTACGGTACTTGGTCTTCTCAGGTTCCATTGTTTGATGGTACCATCGGGGTACCTGTATTCTCTCAGCCTGTTGATATCAACATTACGCTGGAACCACTGCACCATATAACGCGCACCATGCTCCGATCCCTGGGTAGGCCTTTGTGCACTGTTGGTGGCGAAGTTGAAATTTCCAGCAACATTCAGTTTAGAGGTAACATTCAAACCGGCACTGAGTCCTAAATTATTTCTTTTCAACCAGCTGTTTGGCTCAACACCCTGTATGCGGGCATCGTTGAAGCTTAAACGGAAAGTTGAATTTTCATTAGATCCGCTAATGGTTACACCATTGTTTATGTTGGATCCGGTTTCATAATAATCCCTGATGTTGTTAGGTTGGGGAAGAAATGGCGTGAGCTGTCCATATTCCGGATCCTGGGGATAAAAACTAAATACACTTCTTGCAAGCGTACCATCCATTCTTGGCCCCCAGCTTTCATCAACATCCATATCCACATACTTATCACCGTTAGGTAAGGTTCGCCATGTCTGGCTGGCACCGCCACCATATAAATTCTGCAAAGGCATGAAGTTGCCGGCTCTTTCAATTGAAAAAGCAGAGTTCACCTGCACATTTACTTTTTTTGCACCGATCCTGCCTTTTTTGGTGGTGATCATAATAACACCATACTGGCCGCGTATACCATATAATGCTGAAGCAGCGGGTCCTTTCAAAACATTGATGGACTCTATATCCTCGGGATTAATATCCTGGGCAAGGTTGCCGTAATCTGCTTCTGCACTTCCTGCAAAATTCGCATTGGAAATTGGCGTACCGTCAATAACTATCAAAGGTTCGCTTCCTCCGGTTAAAGAGTTAATACCCCGAATATTTATTTTTTGCGTTCCGCCCATGCTGGCTCCTGATGAACCTACTACCTGTACACCTGCAATTTTCCCTGCAAGAGAACCCAGAACATTCTGCTCTTTGGTTAAAGTAAGATTATCCCCATCAACTTTTTGGGTAGCATATCCAAGGGAACGCTCACTACGGCGAATACCAAGGGCGGTAACTACAACTTCAGTCATAGATCCATCGCTGGCCAGGCTTAAATTATAGGTGTTGGAAGCACCAACAACAATTTCCTGGCTCACTCTTCCGGCAAAGGAAAAAACGAGTGTTGGACTGGCATTGTTAACTGTAATGGAAAACACACCTCGCTGGTTTGTAGTAGTACCGTTGGTGGTTCCCTTTTCAACAATTGAAACACCCTGCAGAGGTTGCCCGGCTTCATCGGTTACCGTCCCGGAAATTTGTCTTGACTGCGCCAAAACAAATAGCGGAAGCAGTACTAAAATGAGAAAGCCGAACCTGAGTAGATTTGATCTCATAAAGCAAACAGTTTTTAAAAGTGAATGGTTTCATTTAACTCTTCCCAGGTTAAAAAATCATGAAGTTGATTTCAATAACCGCAGAAAAACGATAAAAATTACGCAGAAATCAGCAATTGTTAAATTTTTTTTACCATTTGGGCCTGATTTTCCCATTTAACTTCAACAAAAAGAAGCCTGATGATACATAACAGCAAAAGCCGCATTATTATTAAATCAAACCCGAATACGGTTAATCATTGATAAATTTGCGATTCATGAATCTTTAGCCGGCCCTCAGGGCCGGGGAATTTTAAACTTATAAATTATATATTATGGCATTTACACTTCCCCCTTTACCCTACGCACACGAAGCGCTTGAACCTCATATTGATGCGCAAACCATGCAAATACATCATGGTAAACACCACCAGGCTTATGTTGATAATTTAAATAAAGCCATTGCAGGTACAGAACATGAAAACAAGAGTTTAGATGAACTGGTAAAAAATGCCGGTTCTATTTCTCCTGCAGTAAGAAATAATGGAGGTGGACACTGGAACCATAGTTTCTTTTGGGAAATACTGGGACCTAACGGTGGCGGCCAACCTAAAAACGGAAGCAAACTATCCGAAGCCATTAACCAGGCTTTTGGTTCATTTGATGCAATGAAAGAAAAAGTAAATTCTGCCGGTGCTACCAGGTTTGGAAGTGGCTGGGCATGGCTGATTGTAAAAGATGGCAAGCTGGAAGCTACATCAACACCTAACCAGGACAATCCACTTATGG
>JAEZCV010000079.1 GCA_023429985.1 Bacteroidota bacterium
TCACGTACAGGGACAGGACAGCACCGTAAATCTGGATTTTCTGAGGGTTGTTTGCCAGGCAGAGGATCTTCGGGTCCGCAGGGTTATTTATGTCGAGGGTGAAGTCGTTTGCGGACAATACCCAATAAAGTTGCGGGGACGACAGCCGGGCCATCCCAATCTTGGCGCTGGCCACCTGGCCTTCCAACTGCTCCATTGCATCGTTTTGATAAGCGGATATAAAGGGGTTGATCAATACCTCTATTTCAGGTTCAGATTTTAGCACCGGAAATAACTCTTTGTAGTCTTCCTGCATTAGCTCTATGGCATGTGGCAACGTGCAAAACTTCCCGTTTTGATATTTCTTCAAATACCAAATCACCGCCGTCAAAAAATTAATTGGCGATTCCACGAAAAAATCACCCTGCTTCTTGATCCATTCCCTATTAAGCCCTAACAAAATCGTTCTTGATGCCTCCGTCGCGTCGGTAATATCAAACATGGTCGAAGCATCGAGCGGATTGCATCTATGGCTGCGGGAAAGATCATCGAAATTGATCAGGCAAAAAGAAGGCTTGACTTTGTACGCCTCCTGATTTTTTAAAAGGGAATTATAGACTATGCGGCTCAGATCATCGTACTTAAAATCATAGACCAACATGGTGAATCCTTTGCGGATATGTTGCTTAATGACATGTTGAATAATGAACCACGATTTGCCGGCACCTGGACTGCCGCAAACAAGCAACGACCTGAAAGGGTTAATAATATTGATCCAGCTTTTTCGGATTTTCCCTCTTAGATTATACCGCGCCGGAAGATTTATTGAAAATTCATTCTCCAACAGTCTTTCTTCCTGCGGAAAGGTCTCATTCAATTCATTAAATACATCCTTGTGAAAATGTAGTTGGATGTAGCGGGAAAGTAAAGTGCCGCCACTCAGGATCAACAAAAAACCCAACCCTGTAGCCGCCATATAGATCCCCGCTACAACCTGAACTTCTTCTTCTATGCGCAGCAAATAAAAACTAAGAAAATAAAACAGCAATCCTACAACGAGATATAAGATGATCGACTGCTTATTGATCTTTTCCGATTTTTTCCCTTTTGCCCCTAACAAGGAAACAATGAGCAAAGCCAATGCGATTAGTTTTGAATAAACCGGTTCTTCAAACAAGCCGGTTTTACTGATGTTCGTCAAAAAACGATCTCCGATTTCTGCCGTTAGTTCCCAATAAGCAAATGCTGCGTAGCAATAGAAATAAAAATGTAGTAATAGAATTACAATAGAAGAGAGCCTTGTGAAGTCCAGTATCTTCCTTAGCCCCATTTCATTCTCACCTGTACTTGCACTCATACAAAACGTTTTTTAAGTTATAACCTCGGTTTTCTTTTTCGTTTTTTTCTTTTCTTCTTTCTTAATTCATAAGGAACATTGCCGCCTCCTTTTTCAGCCTGCATAAGATCTTCCAAGAGATCGTTAATACCAGCTCCTTTGTGTTCCTGGACAGGGTTCTCAAAGTCAGTTTCTATCGTCTTTTCTTTTTGAATTTTAATGTCAGCAGTCTTCTCCGAAAGGGTTATTTCTTCAGTGGCCGGAACTTGTGTTACTGTATTCTGCTTTGCTGATATTATTCGTTGTTGGATAGCGGCCGCCGAATAAGAGTCTCCCACATCGCTTCCTTTAAAAACAGATTTGGAACTATGGTCAACAAAAGTGATCCCGTATATCAAGCCAGTATCATTTTGACGTAATACAGTATCCACTCCAATCTTGCGGAGTTCCCGAATAAATTCCTGTAATGAGGCTGCTTTTTCTAAGGCAATGTTTAGCTTATCTCGTAGTGGCAGACGTGCTGATTTTCTTTTTGTTTTATTATCCAAGAATCTTTTTCCCAACTCAGCAAGTGTTGGTTTGCTATAAATGCTGCTTGCTTTTATCGGTACACCCACTTTATTACCTTCTGCATCCAATACCCGGTAGACAAGTCCACCGGTTCTGAAAATCCGTCCATCTTCATGACCGCGATCGGCTAAGACATTGAACTGTTTTAATACTGCATTTAGCTCTGCCAGTGAGGTGTATTTGTACCGATCAATAACTGCATCTAAAACATTTATAACTGCTCTTTTGGTTTCAGACTTGCCGTACTCGACTTTTTCCGGCGATACTGGTTCAATTCCACGACTGCCCCGGCTATTTCTTCCGGCAGCTTTCACAAGGCCGTATTTTTCTTCAATTTCTTTTCTGGCTTTTTCTGACTGGTTTTCGCCGATCTTATGCGTATGAATGCGTGTAGCATCGGGCCGTATGGTAGTCGTAAGGATATGTATATGCGGATGGCCTGCATCGTCGTGCTGATAAACCAAGTAGGGCTGATCGCCAAAGCCGATTTTTTCCATGTAGTCGTTTTTGCTGATAGAAGGCCTCAGTATCCGTAACCCAATATCCGTCTATAGCAAACTGTACAATATTTTCTTTGCCCCCTTCAGTAATTTGAAAGGCTTTAACCAGGCCTTTCACGATAAAAAAATTCTGTCTCACAGGGTTGCCTTCCTGAATTATAAACTGATGTTTAAGAAAATTACGCACTGAAAAATATGAGAGTATCGTTTCAAATTCATCCTCAGAAAGTGATACGATCTTTTCTATCTGTGAACGTAATACCTGGCTCATAGTGAAAACAAAGTTAGCAGGGAGGGATAGATATCTGGTAAAACTGGTCGCTTTAGTATGGACATATAGTTAGTGGATTTAAGGTTAAACTGCAATCTTGTGAACAAATCAACTGTAAGTTCAATATGTTACTCTCAGTCCTTTCCTGCTGCGACTTCTTACGGGCAGCGGCTAACTATCCAGCAGTTTCTTTCTACCGCTTTAGTAGTCTAACCCGAAACACTAATTGCGATTCACTTTGTTTTGTTCGTTGAAACCTTTGGTCATTACGCTGAACGGCCCGGCGACAGTAATCACCAATTTTCCAAATGCTGGTATATTTGGGTATTTCCGGGTAAATATTTGGGTGCGAAATACTATTTAAGAAACACCTTGAAGCACTGGTCGATAACCAACATCTGCAGATGCATGGTGTAGGAAAAGGTACCTGGTATTCTGTCGGCTAATCTGCAAATACTATTTGCTATATAGGATAATCTAATGGCACTTCCTAACCAGCAACCTCATTTATCCACCAAACCTACCCGCATTTAAAAAACCAATCGGTAATGCAGTATCCCCTTTCACAGCCAGGTCCGCCATAACTTCCCCAATCACACTGGCGAATTTAAACCCATGACCACTGAAGCCTGCTGCAATGACCACGTCTTTATCATAACCTTCCAGGTAGTCAAGTATAAAGTTGCCATCAGGAGTATTAGTGTACATACATGTTTTCATGTGAAGCGTTTCTGAATACCCGCCATGAAAAAATTTCTTAAGTGCAGTTGTCAAAATTTTCTCATCATTATTATTCGGATTCCTGTCAATCGTACCAGGATCTGTAGTATCGCCCATTGGAGCATGAATCGCCAGTTTTAGCCCGGGAGGGCCGCCTAATTTTTCCGCTGGCAAAATGGGGAAGCCATAATACAAGTAGTCTCCATCGCCAATAAGCCAACAGGGAAAATTGCCCCAAACAAAGCTGTCCCATTTTTCAGGCTTCATCCACGCCAGCACCTGGCGCGTTACCTGAAGTTTGGAAGCAAGACCACGTACCATCTTACCAGCCCATGGCCCGGCTGTGATGACCAGTTTTTTCGCAGTATAGACCCCTTTGCCTGTTTTTACCCGTATCACTCCATTCTCTCTTTTCCATTCGATGACTTTTTCGTTGGTGCGTATCACCGCCTCATGTTGCAAAGCCTGTTGTGTAAAAAGAAGAATGCTTCGCTCAGGTGTAACAAATCCGGCATCGGGCTCTTCTAAGCATCTATAGCCGCCAGGCATATTAAACTGGGGATATTTTTTCGAGATCTGTGCCTTTGAAAGCGAATTCACCTGGATGCTATATTTTTCAGAGGAAGTAAGAACCCCTTTTAAGAATTCATTAGAATCCGTACCGAAATAAAGAAGTCCGGTCTTAAAGTAAACCTGTACCCCGGTATCTGCTTCCAGGGTTTTCCAGTTTTGGTAGGCCCGTTCAAGGAGTGGTACATAGTCCGGATGCTCAGCATAGGCCTTTCGGATGAGACGGCTTTGGCCTGCATGCGAGCCCAGTTCATGTGGAATATCGAATTGTTCAAGGCCTAAAACTTTAAACCCCTGCCTGGCAAGTTGGTAACAGGTAGCGGAACCCATACTTCCAACACCCAGTACAATTACATCGAAATTTATATTATCGTTGACGGATCTTTCGATTTTCGGTTTGACGCTTAAAGACAGTTCCGACAATGACGGTGTAGTCTCTATCATTGCCGTACCAGGCGTTTGCGCGATAATATCTATACCTTTCATATCACTCTGACTTATTTATTTACACATAAAATAGTCTAAAAGGAACGGCCAAGAAATTTAGATAGTTTAAGTGCAATTTTATTCTTTCAAGGCAGCGATTAAAATTTTCTCTTTTACCCCCCTCAGCTTTGTCTTCTATTTTGCCCTAACTTTATAAGGTACGATTTCTCCGAATATTTAGCCACCCCTTTTATTTCCGTTTTAACTGAAACTATGCCTTCATGAAAAATGCAGGGGCAAAGCCGCGGATAAAAAACCAATCACCTCAAAAAACCGGGGAGGATAACCCCTTTCTGTTTCTCCAGGAACAGGTTGAACACTACAAAAAGGAAAGCGAGATCCTGCTCGCGTTGAGCAATGATATTACGAAGGTTCGTGATAAGAACGACCTGATCATCCTTTTCAAACAGCGTATCAAAGGACTTTTTCATATCACACATTCCATTGTTACGCTTATTAATGATGAGAAAGAGACCTACTATCCTTTTCTCCTTGACAATACGGGATCACCCATCCGTTCGCATGACCGGTATAAGGAAATGGTACTATCTAATTTCTCACTGAACGAACCATTTATCCAGGCTGTTTTACAGGCAGACGACCCGGTTTCTTTTGTGCTGGAAGAAGTAATGGATCTCCCGGGAAGACCGGCTTTTTTACGGGTGAACTATGAAAAGGGGGTAAGGGAAATTTTGATGACCAAACTGATGAAGGAAGGAAGACCGATGGGATTCATCCACACCTACACCGATCAACCGGGTGGTTTCAGCCAGGATTTCAGGGACCTGATGAAAGGTATAGCGCCGCAGCTGTCCAGCGCCGTATCCAATATTATTAAAAACGAAGAGATCGCAGAACGAGAAACGGAAAAATCCCTATTGCTTTCTCTAAGCTCAGAAATTGCAAAGCTAAGAACCAAGGATGATCTGCAACAGATGGTCAATACAAAGATCAAAGATCTGTTCTCCATACATGATTTTGGTTTTTTACAGGTCAATGATGATGAAACTTATAGCGCTTTTATGCTGGACCTGGGGAATCATGTTACGGGCCATGCAGATTTTGAAAGAGTGACCAGGACCCGACATTCCATTCATGATACCGTTTTTCAGCAGATGGCAAATGCAGAGGGAGCACTTGTATTCGATGTAAACAAACTCACCGAAGAGGATAATATTCCCATATATGTACCTTTTTGGAAGAAAATAGGACTGCAAAAAGTAATAGGATCCGCACTTCGCGTGGCCGGGAAAAATATCGGTTGCGCATTCCTTCATATCAATCCTGAAAAGACCGGCGTTATAAAAATAAATTTATTAAACGCCGTTTGTGCCCAGATCTCAGTGGCAATTTCCAATATCAGGGCCAATGTGGAGATTGCACAACGCGAAGAGGAAAAATCATTCCTTCTTGATTTTAGCAATAGTATTGCGACCGTAAGAACGAAAGAAGAACTGGCTGAAGCAGTCAGCCTTGCAATAAATAAGCTCAACCGGAGAAAAGGCTTTGTTATACGGCGGATTAACGAAGATGGCAGCACGATGAGTCCTTATCTATTTGACCTGGGGGATAGAGAAACTGATTCAAAGATCATAAGTGCGATGGTCAGATCCAGTTACCCCATTAATGATGGCATACAAAATCGTGTAATGAACAGTGCCACCCCGGTACTTCTTAACACCAAAAAGGAAATCCAACGCGGTAATAAAGCCGAGTACCTGGAATACTGGATGAAAATGGGTTTTGAAAATTTTGTGGCGGTGAGGCTTCGCAATGGGAAGACAAATTTAGGAATGCTGTTACTGGATATCGATGAGATCAATGTTCCCCTCTTGCAGGGCATGTGTGCACAGATATCCATCGCTATGGCCAATATCATCGCCAATGACCAGATCACAAAAAAGCAGGCCGAACAAACCTTCCTGATAGGTTTCAGTCATGATATCACAAGGGTGAAAACAAAACAGGATCTGCAGGAAGCGATCTCCACGGTGTTGAATAAAACCATGAATACCCAGTTTGTGATGATAAGGGTGATTGAGGAAGATGGGAAACACCTGGTGCCTTTTATGTTTGACAAGTCTTTGTTTGAAAAGGCTAATCTAAATGTCGACTTTGATAAAATGGCTTCGGATCGTATAACGGTCTCAGAAAAATATACCGCCCAGGTACTTGCCAGCCAGGACGGCGTCGTATTTAATGTGGACGAAGAATTGAAAAGCGGCAACCCTTATGCAAAATTGTGGAAGGCCGCGGGTCTCAGGAATATGTATGGCTTGCCCCTTCGAATGGGAAACAAAAACATCGGTACCATCTGGATGCTGGCCGACAGGCTGAGCAGCCTGCTTCTCAATGGCATTTGTGCGCAGATATCGATCGCTATCGACAATATACAAGCCAACGAAAAACTACTGGCCTATAAAAAAGGCTGGAAGTTGAGAACGACTACCTCAAGGAACAAATCAAGACAATCTATTTTTCAGACATCATCGGGAATGCCGATGAAATGCACAAAGTGTACCGCCTGATGTCACTT
>JAEZCV010000216.1 GCA_023429985.1 Bacteroidota bacterium
GGGTATGCCTGCCCGTCCGTAGCTTTAGCGCAGGCGGGTGAGCCACCAATGAACAAATAACGAACGAGGTACCTGATCCTTGTGATGAAACGGTAATAGGCAGCAGGCGTTATGAACTCACGAATCATTTGGGTAATGTTTTGACAGTTGTTACAGATATGAAATGGTATAACGGCGAGTACTGGGAGGCGGATGTAATTAATGTAAGAGATTATTATCCTGGCGGTATGCAGATGCCCGGAAGGACTTACTCCCTGGCTGATGGGTACAGGTATGGGTTTAATGGGCAGGAAAAATCTCTCGAACTTGACACTGATGAAAACAGTTATTCTGCTGAATATTGGCAATATGATGCCAGAATTAGTCGAAGATGGAACCTAGATCCGAAGTGCGTAAAAGGATTGTCACCATTTGCTACATTCCAAAACAACCCCATAGCTTATACCGACATGAAGGGGGATACGGCACGTTTCGACGTTGTTCGAAGAACTTCAAACCAACAAACTCAAATTTTCCAGTATAAATATTATGATGGACAATTGAGAGATGAAAATGACAATATAGTCAATGATTTAAGTACTATTGATGCTACATTAAACCAGCGTACATTAAGAATAGTTGGCGAGTTTAATGCAATTCGTGGGGAAAGCGAATTTGGAAAATTTTTGATTGACCATGTTACCGGTCATGAACGGGAAACAAGATATAGCACAACATTTAATCGTACTATAACAGGTTCAAATTATATTTTGTTTAATTTCGATCAAAGAGATTTAATTCCTACAACGGATGGCGTCGAACCAGTTTCACGCAATTTTAGGGCTACAATAGTTCATGAGTTCGCCCACCTATTTAATCATCTCGAAGGGTCAAGAAATGAAAAAGTGTGGGCTGAACTACCTATAGATAATCTTGGAAATAATGTGGTTATAAGATATGAAGAAGTGGTCGCCATGTCTGCGGAAAATATGTATAGGACACAAGTGGGGTTACCAATTAGGACACATTATGCGGTGTATGATAATGAAAGACCTGTGAATGATACTGAAATTGGAGGTACACCAGATTCTCACATACATTATAATTCAAATTTATTAATGAATTTGTATAGTTTATTTAAAAATCCATTAAGATAGTATGTTTAAGACTTCATTTTTATTTATTTTTTTCCTCTTACTAAAGATCAGTTGCTTTAGCCAAACTGACGCATCTAGCTCAGTATCCAACGATTCATTGCCCCATTGTTTAGGATCTATTTTTAAGACGGTATATGGAAAAGATTGGAACAATAAAGATGTTAAAATGTTAAAATTGGCACTGCAACAGCATAAGGATAAGGATTCTTTATTTATCATGCATGGAAAGGATTACATTTCTCGGTCTGCCTATTTTGTGGTGTTCAGCTATTGCGGAAATGATTCAGGGTTTCTGGATCGAAAAGATTATTTTTTATTGAATTATGGGTACGCAGCCAAATCTGAGCCTAAGCAGGAACTGATTTCGGATTATTTCCTTCGAAAAAGAGCTGATTCGTTAGTGAGAATGAACCTACGGTTGCCGAAAAAAGACTTTTTTAAAGTACTCATGGAAAATTTGCACATAGACGTATATACCGATGAAGTAGGTTTAAATATTACGTGTCTATTTATTTACATGGGAAAGGGTATATCCAACTTTGAAGTTTATAATATTAAAAGATAAAGGTGGATATAATTTCATGCTGTCCTAAAAGCACCAATAGAGATTTGGGACGACTTGGATTCGTCTTCTCTTTTTTAAGTGTCAAAAGTACTCATGTCAATCATCTTTCAGTTTAAATAGTCTGCCTTTATTGCATAAAGAAGAATCAAAAGTAATTGTTTGCTTTGAACATATCCAGATAGCAATTGGCTTAATTTCTTAAACGCTCTACGCAACTATCATTAATTTTTTATTTTATTAATCTTGTATTGAGATTTGTCGGTAATCTCCCAGCAGCAGCCGTCTGGGTATGTGGGCAGCCAATGAAGAAATAACGAACGAGGTACCTGATCCTTATGATGAAACGGTAATAGGTAGCAGGCGTTATGAACTCACGAATCATTTGGGTAATGCCTGCCCGCCGAAGCTTCAGCGAAGGTGGGTTTTGACAGTTGTTACGGATATGAAATTCTTTAACGGCGAGTACTGGGAGGCGGATGTAATTAATGTAAGAGATTATTATCCTTTTGGTATGTTGATGCCGGAGCGTAGTTATACGGTGGATGCAAGCTACAGGTATGGGTTTAATGGCAAGGAGAACGATAATGATGTAAAAGGCGTTGAAGGTTCACAGCAGGATTATGGAATGAGGATTTATGATCCAAGGTTAGGGAGGTTTTTATCCGTTGATCCTTTGACGAAATCTTATCCTTGGTTCAGTCCATATCAATTTGCGGGGAATACTCCAATTGTTGCAATAGATTTGGATGGATTAGAGAACCTTGATTTTAGAGTCGTTTTTGATAATAAATCAAGGACATTAGTGTTAGTTAAACCAACAGAAGAGGAACTGAGGCAATTGAGTGAAACTGAAAGAACAGAAGCATTTCATTATGCTGGACATGGTATCGGTAATGGTGAGGCCGAGAAAGCCCTTAATTTGACAGGATTACCCCTGTTTTCATTATACTTAAGCATTGAAATGTTTATCCCCTCAGCCTGCAATTCTGGAAGTAACTTTGCAGAAATTCTTAAGGTCCCTAATGTTGTAATATTGGCAACTGATGAGCAAGTCAGTATTTTTATAGAAAATAACAAAGGAAGTCAATTTATTAGACGATTGCCAGGCGCACAAGAAGAGTCTGAAAATATATATTATATGGGGACATACGCGAAAAGAGATTTGATTTGCAGAGTAGAGGGTAATCAGCAAGTGACATTCAAGAATGTGTCTAAGATGATTTCTCTCACCCAAATTCAGTTATTAAATATCTCCGACAATAGTAAGAATAATATTATTGTCGATCAGGCAAGTACTTATGAAGCATTTCAAGGAAGAGAAGTAGCGTGGCTTTCTAATTATAATGATCCTAATGCGACCGCTTCGGAAAGGCAGAATATAATTGACCAAGCTAAAAATATCCTATTAGCTCGAGATAAGGAACATGGAGTAGAAAAGGCCGAGGCAGCTAATAAGGGAATATGGATTAATGTAGAGACTAAATCAAGATATCCTATACCTAACAACGTAATAGAACAAAAGGAAAAACCTGTTATTAGCATTAACGGAAATACTGGAATACAAACATGGTAAAGATTTTATTCATTGTTGCACTAGCTTTGAGTTCTTCTGTGGGAATCGCTCAAAGTTGCATTGCTGATTCTAATGTAAACAGCAAGAAAATATTCTTTGAACTACTTGAAATTAAAAATTCTAAACCAGATCAGGTATATCGGATTGACTTACTTAAGCCGGATACGCTTTTGCTTGAAGAAATGCGGGAATTTATACTTCCACTAAAAAATCTGAATGTTTTCGAGGCTTCTTCGTTGAAAATCACCGAACTCCCAAATGGATTTTCCAAAATGCCATGCTTAAATAAAGTGGTGCTTCGAAATAACAGAATTAAAGAAATTCCATTTGAATTGTTGCAAAGCAAAACTTTGCAGAGGTTGGATTTATCCATTAATATGATAGATACCATCTCCAGCAAGGACTTAAATGGTATCCATCTTTCTGAACTTTTAATTCAGAATCAAAATGTAGATAAAGTTTATTTAAAAGGGGGTGGAGATGGTTCATCCAAATTGAAGAAACTATTATTAGATAATAATGCTCTTTCAATTTCAGCTGATTTTTTTTCATTTCCTAATCTTTTAGAGCTTTCCTTAAACAAATGCTCTATTGAAAGTTTACCTAACTTATCTGAGTGTCGCAGGATTCAATATCTTTCCATCGCCAACAATTCTATAAAATCTCTTAGCAATGAACTTGACCATTTGAATGATTTAAGTTTCTTAGATTTATCAAATAACCCTATTTCAAGTCTCCCTGAAGTTCTTTACACAAGTAATACCCTTACATATTTAGATCTTCGAGGAACAAACATAGCTTCAACTCTCAAAGAAAGGTTGTTGATATCACAAAAATTTTCAGAGGCAAATAAATTTTTGCAAATTATTTGGGAGTAAATGGGCAGGTTTGATCTTGAAAAACATCTATTATTTCCGCGATGCGCAGGGTAATGTAATGGGTGTGTATAGCAAAGAAAATAATTCACCCATCTACTGGAACCAGCAGCACCTTTACGGCAGCAGCCTGGTATGCCTGCCCGTCCGTAGCTTTAGCGCAGGCGGGTGGGCAGCCAATGAAGAATTAACGAACGAGGTACCTGATCCTTATGATGAAACGGTAATAGGCCGCAGGCGTTATGAACTCACGAATCATTTGGGTAATGCCTGCCCGCCGAAGCTTCAGCGAAGGTGGGTTTTAACAGTTGTTACAGATATGAAATTCTTTAACGGCGAGTACTGGGAAGCCGAAGTAATTAATGTAAGAGATTATTATCCTTTTGGTATGCTGATGCCGGAGCGTAGTTATACGGTGGATGCAAGTTACCGGTATGGGTTCAATGGCAAGGAGAATGATAATGATGTAAAAGGCATTGAAGGTTCACAGCAGGATTATGGTTTCAGGATTTATGACCCGAGGTTGGGAAGGTTTTTGAGTGTGGATCCGTTGACGAGAGAGTATCCTTGGTTTACGCCATACCAATTTTCTGGTAATAAACCAATTGCTTTTGTAGATTTAGATGGAAAAGAAGACAAGTGGTATATGGTTGAATATTTCTTAAGTGCCGACGGTTCATGTATAGAGAGGGTAGATATTCAGGACTTATCATATGAAAAGATAAATGGAGAACGTGTCCCCAGACCAGTGGGACCAAAAGGTCCTGGGGTTCAATTTCATATATACTTGTGGGTAAAAGAAGAAAATGGCAATTCGTGGAGACAACACGAAGCAGGAGAAACTTTCATTTCACCTAAAAAACCAAATTTCAATAAATTTTCAACTCTTTTAGAAAAATGGTCCACAGATATAAAACAATTTGGTTTTATTTTAACGGGAAATCAAACTTTTGAAGGACGAGCAGTTGACTTAGGTGGGACAGCGAAGAATGTTGAATCTCTAGATATTAGTGGAGTTTTTAATATGCTTAAATGGGCTAATTCTGATCTAAGTGACGCTTTTAGTAGTTTAAAGGGGAAAGGAGCATGGAAAGCTTATTCTCTTCTTAAAGGAATAAAATCACTAGTAGAAGTATTAGAGGAAGGGGCAAGTCATTTAAATTTAGAGAAACCCCAACATCCTGCCAATTCTAGTATTATTATTTCCTCTGATTATGCCCCATTTCCAAAACCTGACACCCATCGTGATACCATAATTAATACAGATGCTGATGGTAATGTTATTGACACTACCATTTACCCGAGCTTGCAAGACATTAAAACAGGGAAAGGCAAAATGCATGAACCAGAAGTAAAGCCAACAAAAAAAAGGAATAATCAATGAATCTACTTTTTATTATTATAATTTGTTTTTCATTTTATTGTTGCAATTTAAAAAATGATAATTCCGAGGAATCCTCAAGAAATCAGGATTCTCTATATAAAAATTTTGTGGATAGTGTTTTTTGGAGAACTAATAGTAGTATTCCCGATAAGGAAAAACATGTTATGGTTAAAGAAGGTGCAAAGGAATACCATTTTGAAAAGTTCTTTAGTGATAGTAAAGGAGATTTGGTAAAATATTTCAGTTATAATGTAAATAAAGACTATACCAATCATCAGGAATTCTATTATTTAGACGATCAACTGATTTTGGTGAGACTTATGAAAGTTTCTGATGGAGATGTTGTTTATAAAAGTGGATATTATTTTAAGAATAATACAGAAGTGTGGAATTACATGGCTGGAAACGACCCCAATACATCTGAAGCTTTAGTTTTAAGAGGAATGATGTATTTAAATTTATATAAGAAAGGACAAAATAAAAAATGATCTTTTTCTTACGCTCTAACTGCATCTAAATTTGATTAATTTATATTTATTAATTGTTATTCTTCAAGTTTTTAATTTATGGAACCAGCCATTCTGTTTTGCAACGCAAAGCGTTTCCATCGGCCAATTGCACTGTGCCGCTTCTCTACTTTGGCAATAGCAGTATTTAATACTTCATTTGAAATAGCCCAATAAACTATCATAAGTTCATAATAATAAATTTATCATCATAACGTAATAGGCGAAATAATATAATTCTAAAATAGGTCTTCGGAGCGTGGGTAACTATTTAAACAAATACACTTTATTCTCTCTATTATTTTCATTGGAAATATTTATTCTTTATAAATATTCAATGAACAGAAGCAGGATTAATGTTTTCAAAAGAATGTAATGTTCAATTGGCAAGGCAGATCGAAGGTGTTGTTCATCATTTTTATTTTGATAATGATATTAACATAAAGGCATTTACAGTAATTTTTGAAAACGGAGAAAAATATATTAATCCTGTTTTCTTAAAGGGATTAAATGGATACATCGAAATTGGAGATTCTATATACAAGCCCCCTGGAACATTTAAATTTGAAGTATATAAGAAGGGTAGTTCTAATCCAGATATTATAGAAGATTCAGTAGATTGCAATAACTTATAATCGTTCCCAACACACTTGAGTATTGATCGATGTCTTAAAAGGATAGCACCTGTACGGCAGCAGTCGGCTGGGTATGTGGGCCGCCAATGAAGAAATAACCAACGAGGTACCTGATCCTTATGATGAAACTGTAATAGGCAGCAGGCACTACGAACTCACGAATCACCTGGGTAACGTATTAACTGTTGTTACGGATATGAAATTCTTTAACGGCGAGTACTGGGAAGCGGATGTAATTAATGTAAGAGACTATTATCCTTTTGGTATGTTGATGCCGGAGCGGAGTTATACGGTAGATGCCAACTACCGGTATGGGTTTAATGGAAAGGAGAATGATAATGATGTAAAAGGCGTTGAAGGTTCACAACAGGATTATGGAATGCGGATTTATGATCCGAGGTTGGGAAGGTTTTTGAGTGTGGATCCGTTGACGAAGGAATATCCATGGTATACTCCATACCAGTTTGCAGGGAATAAACCCATAAATTCCATAGATCTTGACGGTGCAGAAGAACTTAAAGTGTTTGATAAGCGGGAAAACTTTGTTACTTTAAACATTAACAAGGTGATAGTTGTTCATCCTTCCCTTCCTTCAGAAATACGAAGGATATCAAATGAGAGATTAGCCAGCATTTTTAATCAGGGAAATAAATTTTTGCTTTTAGACAGAGTCCCGGAAAATTATATTAAAGTTCACCAGTTACCTTTCTATAACTTGGAAGAAAAAGGAGTTTTGGTGAAGATCCAGTTTAATATATCCGTGGAAAAGCCTAATGCAACTGACTACAACACACTTTTTGGCCTATATCAATTTAATAATTTATATTCTTTTATGAAAGACGATCCAACATTAATATTTAGCGAAAACGCGCCATTTCGTGCAACTTCTGAGGGTCCCGCACGAATATTTCCAAATTTGGATTTTTTTAATAACTCACCAGTGATTGGAATTAATATCGAAGCTCTGATAGCACATGAAGTTGGTTTCCACAATATGATGGGTAAAAAACATAGTCGAAATCCTCGGACCAACCAGGCTATATATCCACAAATACCTACGTTGGAATCTGACGATCCCAGGTTTATAACGCCGACTCCTTCTAATATTATTGACATAATTAACAATGCTGCAGAGCATAACCAAATAAAAAAAGATGAATTGTTTGAAAGCTTAATGAGTAAACGGGGTCTGCGAGTGGATAATAGTATTTTACGACCTCAAAAGCGAGATAATTAAAAATATTTATGAAGAAATTTATTATTATTTTTTTGCTAGTTCTTTTTCGGATAGATTGCTTAAATGCGCAACCGCCATGTAGTTCATATAAATTTGACACTTTAGAACTTAATGTATTAGTTGAAGAGAATGCGAAGTTCATCTATTATACAGATGGCGATGCAATTTTCCAGGATAATTTAATCCTTCCTTCATCCTGTTTAAACAGCGGTTCTAATTTATACGATTGTGATACAGTTCTTTTTAAGGAACCATATTTTGTAAAAGGCTCTGAAGAGTATGTTAGATGCATGAACTTGCCATCACATGCTGAATTCAGCTCGGTGTTTCTCCAAGAGAGGAAATATGCAAAAGCAATTAAGAAAAGCTTAGTTGTAATTAATGATATCAGGTACATTAAATTCTATTTGAAAATTGTGGTTGTGGATCTGGGTAGCCATGAAGTTTTTGTCCCAGATGCGCAAAGCAGTAATTTTGTAAAGTCAAAACTAAAGCGCTTTTCTCATACACTTCAAATTATTGATGTATTATGCTTTTGCCTTATTGAGTAGATTTAATATGAAAGTGTTTATGATCTTGATCTTGGAATCCGTAGTCAAGATCGGATTTCCAAATGAGACGACGAGTGGGCCTAAATGAGCAATGTATTTATTATTATACAGGGAAGAAACGGTTCGCTTCTTTGAGGCCAAATTTAAATCATCGAAATTTATTTTCATGAAAACCTTTACCGCCTGCTTCTGAAAAATGCCTTCATCAATTCACTGCATTCATCTTTTAAAACTCCATATTCCAGAATTGTTTTAGGATGGAAAGGCGAAATGTTTTGTGCAATGCGCGCATAACCATTTTTTTCATCCTGTGTTCCAAAAACAATACGACCGATCTTGCTCCAATACAAAGCACCTGCGCACATAAGGCAGGGTTCAACGGTTATATAAATGGTGGCATCCGGAAGGTATTTGCTCCCCAGGTAGTTGAATGCCGAAGTCAATGCAATGATCTCTGCATGTGCAGTGGTATCATTTAATTTTTCTACCTGGTTATATCCCCTTGCAATGATCTTGTTATTAAGAACAACAACAGCACCAACAGGAACTTCTTCCTCTTCAAAGGCTTTGGTGGCTTCGGCTAGTGCCTGTTTCATATAGTAAATGTCGTCCATGGAGTAATTAGCTATTTGTAACCTGCCTGCCGGCAGGCAGGTTGGAAAATATGTTAATTAGGTAGAAATCTTCTTATCATAAATTCTAACAAATTAAAATCCACCTGTTCTATGGGATGTGGTGTGGAAGGTAAAATGGCAAGTTGTGCATTCTTTAAATGTGAATATGCATGAAGGGTTTTGTCCATACTAACCATCTTGTCCCTGTCGCCCAGCATTACCAAACAGGGAATATCAATTGCTGATAGCGCATCATCATTCAATAAATTTTCTTTACCCAGCTCCTTCAGCATAGAAGCAGTTTTACCAAGCACTTCTTTCCAATCGCCGGGAGCATGCAGGTTTTGCAAAGCAGCAGCAAAGGCAGGAAGTTTTTCGGAGATTATGGAGGGTTGAAGTTTTTTTATTTCTTTGGCTGCAGTTTCTTCATCCCAGTAAAACTTTGTTCCCAGCGTAATGATTTTTTTGAATAGATTTTTATGTCGCCATTGTGCTCTTAAGGCTACGTATCCTCCCATGCTGTATCCAAATACAGAAGCCTTGCTGATGCCATTATCCCTGCAATATTCTAAAAGGAAGTCGGCAAAAAAATCAATTGAAAAATTCAAGGGCATTTCCGCCTTTCCATGTCCCGGGAAGTCGGGATTAAAAACTTTGTAATCTGAACTTAATTTTTCTTTCAGTTGTTGCAATTGTGAGGCTGCACCTGCGGCACCATGTAAGAGAATTAAATTTTCCATCAGCGAATGATCTTTTTAAAAAGGTTCAGTTTACCTTTGAACGGTGGATATTTTATGGGAGGATCAAACCAGGTTGGCGATTTCATCACGGCTTTGTTATGGGTGAAAAGATCAAAGCTGTATTTGCCATGGTAAGCGCCAATTCCACTGTTCCCGCGGCCACCAAAAGGCAGATTTAGATTGGTGAGGTGCCAGCTTACATTGTTCACACATCCACCTCCGAAAGAAATTGATGCAAGCCATTGTTTTTCCTTTTTCCTGCTTTGGGTAAAAATATAAAACGCAAGTGGATCAGGATTTTGCAGGATAATATTCCTGGCTTCGTCAAAATTTTTAAAGCTTATGATGGGAAGAATGGGTCCAAAAATTTCTTCCTGCATTATGGGCGATGCAAGATCAACACCTTCAATTAAACTGGGCTGGATATATTTTTTACTTCGATCTGCATTTCCTCCATATAAAATCTTTCCCTGTGCTAAATATTTTTCAAGTCGGTCGAAATGTTTTTCGTTTATGATGGTTCCAAAATGATAACTGCTGGATGCATCTTCCGTATAAAATACTTTGATGGTTTTTATTAAGGCTTCAACCAGTTTTTCTTTAACCGATTCATGAACAAGAACATAATCCGGGGTCACACACATTTGACCTGCATTTGAAAATTTGGATACTGCGATCCTTTTTGCCGCCAGTTTAATATTGGCATCTGCTTCCACAACACATGGGCTCTTGCCGCCTAATTCCAATGTAACAGGAATTAATTGATCTGCAGCCATTTTGTAAATAGCTCGCCCTGCATTCAATCCACCGGTAAAAAATACATGAGCAAACCTGAAAGAATTCATTAACTCTGGAACAATTTTTTCACCATCGCCCTGCACCATTAATATGTATTCAGAGGTAAAATTGGCTTCAATTATTTTTTGAAGAACCTGTGAAGTTGCCGGTGCCATTTCGCTGGGTTTTAAAACAGCACAGTTGCCCGCGGCCATGGCTCCAATCAAAGGCATTAGAATCAACTGCAGCGGATAATTCCAGGGTCCAATGATCAAAACAACGCCTAGTGGTTCTTTATAAATATAGCTGGAGGAAGGAAAATTTAATAAATTGGTAGGAACATTTTCCGGCTTCATCCATTTCTTCAGGTTAGATAATGCATGATTGATGGAAGAGACGACCAGCCCGGTTTCTGTGATCCAGCTTTCTTCCGGGCTTTTTTTCAGATCTGAATAGAGGGCCTCGTGTATAACAGCTTCATTTTCCTGTATAGCGGTTCTCAGGACCTGAAGTTGTATCTTCCTGAAATTATAGCTCCTGGTCCTGCCTTCGTTATAAAACTTCAAAACTTTTTCCAGCCTTCCCTTCAGATTTTCCATATCAATATTTCTGGCCCTGAAGTTAATAATTGATTCAGCAGTTACATTACTGTTTATAAGGTTTCAATGCCTAATTTTGGCACTTATATTTTTTAGATGCGCATACATAAAGAAGGATTTGCAACTATTTTAATTACAACGGTAGTAGTTGCCATTATTGTTTTACTTACTGTTTTACTCATCATGCCCCGCTATCCTATCCTGGGATGGATCATTGCTGTGGGCATTTCGGGACTGCTGATCTTTATCTTATCATTCTTTCGTATTCCCGGCCGAACCTATACGGAAGGAGATGATGTTATAGTAGCTCCCTGCGACGGCACCGTAGTTGTAATTGAAGAAGTGGAAGCCGATGAGTATTTCAAGGACAGGCGCCTGCAGCTTTCCATTTTTATGAGTCCACTTAACGTGCACGTAAACCGCAATCCCGTCAGTGGTGAAGTTTTATACAGCCAGTATCATAAAGGAAAATACCTGGTGGCCTGGCATCCCAAATCATCAACAGAAAATGAGCGTCACTCTGTGGTTTACCGCCAGGGTGAGAAAGAGATGCTGGTGAAACAGATTGCCGGAGCACTTGCCAAGCGCATTGTTAACTATCTTAAGCCGGGAGATAAGGTAAGGCAGGGTGGTGAAATGGGTTTTATAAAATTCGGTTCCAGGGTAGATCTTTTGTTGCCTCTTGATACGGTTATTGATGTAAAAATGAACCAGAAGGTAAAAGGAGGCGTTACCGTACTGGGTAAATGGTAGATTCATTTAGAAACTTCGCCCGGTTTAAGATTTTTTTATCTTGTAATCAAATAAGACCGCCTGATAAGGTGCTGATATTGCTTGCCATTAGTCCCGCCAAGGCGGGACTTTCTATAAAAACGATTCAAGCTCTCTCAGGGTTGTAATGGAATAGGTTGGCTGTATTTCACCATACACTTCCTTTTTATAATTAACATGCACCTGGTCCATACCTGCATTCTTTGCACCTGCAATATCAATTTCCAGACTATCACCGATCATTAAACTTTCATTTGCAGAAGCCCCTGCTTTCGCCATTGCAAAATCAAAAATTTCTTTCTTAGGTTTTAAGCTGTTGGAACATTCTGAAGTGATCACCTCTTTAAAAAATTTTGACAGGCCGCTGTTCTTTAACTTGCTGTGTTGCGTTTCTTCAAAACCGTTTGTGATGAGGTGAAGCTGATATTTTTTTTCTTCCAGGTATTCTAATACTTCAATGGTATCGGGGAAAAGTAAATTTCTTGTAGGCAGCAATTGTAAAAAAAGTTCACTCAGCTGGCGTGATAATTCATCATCGGCAATTTTAAAATCAAGAAGGGTGAGCCACATTCTTTTCAATCTTAATTCCTGCTGGTTGATATAGCCG
>JAEZCV010000149.1 GCA_023429985.1 Bacteroidota bacterium
CATCAGTGCAGAAGTGATCGACTTGAGAACGATTCGCCCACTCGACTGGATGACCATATTGGAAAGTGTAAAGAAAACCAACAGGCTGGTAATTGTTGAAGAGCAATGGCCGTTTGCCTCTGTTTCATCTGAAATTACTTACCGCATTCAAAAAGAAGGCTTTGATTACCTCGATGCTCCCATCAGGAGGATCACGGCGGCAGATGCGCCATTACACTATGCGCCCAACCTGGTTGCGGCTGCCTTACCCGATGTACCCCGCACGGTTAAACTGGTAAAGGAAGTGATGTACCTTAAAAAATAAATTTAAAAGTTATTAATCCTTAAAACCTGAAAGAAGGCTTTACAGCGGTTTTAAAAATAAGCTCCGCAACACATTCATTATCAAAACTTCCGCCTTAAAAAAATAATTTTTAAAATAAGTTTTGAAATGTCGTTTTTAGCCCCCATCTTTGACTCGGTTTTTCATAGGATATTGGATTTTACACGAGGCTGGATTTCTATCCGGCCTTTATTTTTACCCTTAACCTCCGCTTCATTTTTCTAACCTCTTATTTTGTTTCTTTGCGAAACTTAATAATCCCCGATGGCCACAATATTGATCATAGATGATGAGAAAGCGATCCGTAAAACCCTCACCGAAATACTTTCATTTGAAGGATATAAAATTGAAGAAGCAGCCGATGGAGAAGAAGGCCTGAATAAATTCAGGGATAAGGCTTATGATGTTGTTCTGTGTGATATTAAAATGCCCAAGGTTGATGGCATTGATTTTCTTCAAAAAGCAGTAGAAATTAATCCCGATGTTCCTGTCATCATGATATCGGGTCATGGCAATATAGAAACTGCTGTGGAAGCAGTAAAGAAAGGTGCATACGATTTTATTCAAAAACCGCCTGATCTTAATCGTTTGCTGATTACCATTCGCAATGCCATGGAAAGAAATTCCCTGGTAAATGAAACTAAAACATTAAAGCGCCGTGCCTTTAAAGTTCAGGAAATGATAGGTGCATCTGAGCCTATTAAAAAAATTAAGGAAACCATTGAAAAAGTTGGTCCTACCGAAGCACGTGTACTCATTACAGGTGATAATGGAGTAGGAAAAGAGCTGGTTGCGCGATGGCTTCATGAAAAAAGCAGTCGTGCCGGCAATGCCCTTGTTGAAGTGAATTGTGCAGCCATTCCCGGAGAGCTTATTGAAAGTGAGTTGTTTGGTCATGAAAAAGGATCGTTCACATCTGCCATCAAACAAAGAATTGGAAAGTTTGAGCAGGCCAATGGCGGTACATTATTTCTTGATGAAATTGGTGATATGAGCCTCAATGCACAGGCAAAGGTTTTACGTGCCTTGCAGGAAGGAAAGATTACCAGGGTGGGAGCCGATAAGGACATAAGCGTGGACGTTAGAGTAATAGCTGCTACCAATAAAGACCTGATGAAAGAAGTGGAAGCAAAGAATTTCCGCCTAGATCTTTACCACAGGCTTAGTGTGATTTTAATTCATGTTCCCTCACTGAATGAAAGAAGGGACGATATACCTATGCTGGTAGAAAATTTCCTGGATGATATATGTGAAGATTATGGCATGGCGCAGAAAATGATCTCCAACGACGCCATGAAATTATTACAGGAATATAACTGGACGGGTAATATCAGGGAGTTGAGAAACGTGGTGGAAAGGTTAGTGATCCTTTCGGGAAAAAGCATTACAAAGGACGATGTGAAATCTTATGTGCTTCCCAAGTGATTCTTGTTTTTTATAAACCCCAGGATTGCATCGTCATTCAAAAGAAGTTGCAGGTTGGTGAATTTGCGCTGCAATAAATGGAAGCCCCGTCCTGCGCCTATAATTGATTTGCCCGGGAATTTAACGCAGATCCTTTCCATTAAATCATCCAGCGTAAAACCGGAAAGATTGGTGATGAGGTGCATGTATATGGTGTTGATGCCCGGCAACTGTGCAAACTTTTCAAGTTCCTCCAGCCTAACTGAAACGCCCATGTAAAGTGTTCCCCAGCCATGTTTTTTCATCAGGTAATTCACAAATAACAAAGGCAGTTCGTGCTTTTCGCCTTTAGGGGAAAATAATATGATCTCGGGAGATTTTCCGGGCAATGTTAGTTTTTCTGTTTCTGCTATAATTCGGTTTTGAATAATATAACTTGAAAAATGTTCCTGTGCCGGTATTACATTATTTGTGGACCAGAGATGGCCAAGCTTAATAAGATAAGGATAACATACCTGGGTGATTCCTTTTTCAAATCCCAATTGTTCCATTACTTCATTGAGCAGTGAAATGAAACCATATTCATCAAAATCAACTGCCTTTTCCAAAAGGCGGTTAATATATAATTCCCCCGATGGTTTACCGGGAACTGAATTTCTTACATGCTCTTCAATTGTTTGCGGGTTGAGAGCTGCAATTTTTGATATTTTCCATCCCTGGTGATAAAGAAATGAAACACGCAGCATCTGCTTAAGGTCTTCGTTGTCGTATATCCGGTGAAGGCTTTGTTTTCTTTTCGTCTTGAACATATTATAGCGCAGCTCCCAAATGCGCAGGGTGTGTGCTTTAATGCCTGTAAGATTTTCTATATCTCTTATTGTAAATTCCTGCATGCTTTTATGATATTTGCCTTTTATACACTTTAGCAAAAACTTTGCTTACATTGCCAACCACTACATCTTTAATATAATAAATTTGTTTGTTTTAAAAATAAAAGAATGCCGGCATATCATGTCTTTATTGTTTACCTGATTTCTTTCCTTCTCGTTTTTTTACCTTCTTTTGGTTTGGCAAAGATGTTTGAAAAAGCCGGAGTTGCCCAATGGAAAGCTTTTATTCCTTTTTACAATACCTGGGTAATGCAGGAAGTTGCCCAAAGGCCCAAACACTGGGTTTTCTGGCAGTTTATACCTGTAGTTGGATGGTTTATAACACCAGGAATCTTTATTGAGTTTGTTAAGCTGTTTGGAAGATTTGGATTCCTGGATCATACGCTGGCATCTTTATTTGCTCCTTTTTATTTTCCATACCTGGGCTACTCCAAAAAAGTGCGGTACATAGGACCTGAAGGTGCTAAACATTATAAAAAACCGGGCTGGCGCGAATGGGTGGATGCAGCGGTTTTTGCCATTGTTGCAGCTACCCTTATCCGCACCTTTGTTTTTGAAGCCTATACTATTCCTTCCGGCTCCATGGAAAAAACACTGCTGGTGAATGATTTTTTGTTTGTGAGCAAATTCAGTTATGGTCCCAGAATTCCCAATACCCCTTTGTCCATTCCTTTTGTTCATAATTATATTCCGGGCAGCAGTCGTAAATCCTATACCGAAATTGTTTCCCTTCCTTACATTCGCTGGTTTCCTTCACCTGTAAAAAGAGGTGATGTTGTGGTTTTTAATTTTCCGGCAGGTGATACGGTTATCAATCATCCCGAGTTTCAATCGGCCATTCCTTATTATGATTTAAAGCGGCACGCTCAAATGGGTGATCCTACTTCGCAATATATTTTAAGTCATCCCGATGAATACCCGATTGCAGTGCATCCGGTAGATAAATCTGATAACTATATCAAACGTTGTGTAGGAATTCCGGGCGATCAACTTGAAGTAAAGAACAATGTAGTTTTTGTTAATGGAAAACAGGAAGATATTCCACCTTCATCATTAATAAAATATACTGTTATTACAAATGGTCAGCGACTTGATGGAGAAGCAATCAAAGAGGAATATGATGTTGATATGGCCCGTGGTGAATTCAGCCAGGGCAACCAGCCCAATGTTTATAATATGACCTTAACTGAAAAAGCGCGACAGGCTTTAGAGAAGAATGGAATTGCCAGAAAAATTGCATTTGCAACAGAGCCCAACACCGGCCAGGTTTTTCCATATGATGGCAGGCATGATGCATGGTCAAGAGATAATTACGGACCCATCTGGATTCCTGCAAAAGGTGCAACCATTGAACTTACCTCCGATAATTTTGCAATATATGAAAGAGCGATACGGGTTTATGAGGATAATAATTTTGAAATGAAAGAAGGGAAGTTCTTTTTAAATGGAGAGGAAATTACCAGCTATACTTTTAAAATGAATTATTACTGGATGATGGGAGATAATCGCCAGGGTTCGCAGGATTCGCGTTACTGGGGTTTTGTTCCCGAGGACAGGATTGTTGGAAAAGCCTGGTTGATATGGTTTAGCTGGGAAGGCGGCCCTCGCTGGAGCAGGTTGTTCCGCACCGTTAAATAATCTATCTTTATTCGCCCCGAGTAATTCGGGGCATTTTTTTGAAACCTGTTTATGAAAGAAAGCAAATTTGAATTCAGCTACCGCGTTTACGATAGTATGGAAGAACTTCCCGAAGAACAGCAATGGTTGTTGTCGGAAGCAAGAGAAGTTACCAGCCAGGCCTATGCGCCTTACTCTAATTTCCAGGTTGGGGCTGTAGCCCAACTTGCAAATGGTGAAATTGTAGCCGGCACCAACCAGGAGAATGCTTCTTTTCCTGTTGGACTTTGCGCAGAAAGAGTTTTGCTTGCGGCTGCATCTTCCATGTTTCCTAAAATTCCGATCAATACAATAGCTATCAGTTATAAAAGTGATAACCATACCAGCGATCATCCAATATCGCCCTGTGGTATTTGCAGGCAGAGTTTACAGGAATTTGAATCAAGAGTGAATCATCCCGTGCAATTGATACTGGGCGGCATGTCGGGGCCCGTATATGTAATTGACAGTGCCAGCAGGCTGTTGCCGCTTGCTTTTACCAGTAGTGAATTAAAATAAGATGTAGTTTGATTAGTGATTGGTGCCGCAATCTTAAAACAGTGAACTTTGTTTACATTTCATTTCATGCTCCAGCAGCCAGTTCTTTCTCCATAAACCACCGGCATAACCTGTAAGCGACCCATTTGATCCAATAACTCGATGACAGGGAACCATGATGGCAATATTGTTTTTTCCATTGGCAGAGGCAAGTGCGCGAATGGCTTTTGCATCTCCATATTGTTGTGAAAGCTGGTGGTAACTGATCGTTTTTCCAAAGGGAATTTTTACTAATAGATCCCAGGTTTTCTGTTGAAATGCGGTTCCGTTTTGTTGAAGTGGAATATCGAATTGCTGCAGACTTCCTGAAAAATATTGTTCCAGTTGATGTTTGCATTTCAGCAGCAGGGGATGTTGATTACCTCTTGGAGTAAAATCTTCTTCAACAAACTTTATTGCTGTAATAAATTCATCATTGCATTGTAGCAGTATGTTGCCAAGTGGAGAATGTATATGTGATGAATGAATTTCCATCAGCCGATTTTTGAACCGTTGGGAACTTTTCTTTCAGGTTGTATCAACACAACATCATTATTGGCATCATAAATACCCAAAACCAGGCATTCACTTACAAAATTGGCGATTTGTTTAGGGGGAAAATTTACAACAGCCATTACCTGCTTGCCTTCAAGATCTTTTGCGTTATAATGTGCGGTGATCTGGGCTGATGAGTTTTTTATTCCCAGTTCGCCAAAATCAACGATTAGCTGATAAGCAGGTTTTTTTGCTTTGGGGAATTCTTTGGCTTCGATAACAGTTCCAACCCTTATATCAATTTTTTCGAAATCATTCCATAAAATAGTTTCCATTGCTGTTATTGATCCAGCAAGTTAGCAAGTTTCAATAATTCATCATGCCTGAAAGCATCTTTTTCATTATCAAAGCAACGGGCAGTTTCTTCCAGCAGGTGCTGGATCACTCTTTTATTATTCAGTGGCTTGAAGTAAGCATCTACAGGAGGAACAGAAATCCTTTTAAAATAATGCTCGATATCTTTTTGAGAGAAAACCATTCCGCTGGAAGGATCTATGAAGAATTCGATCTTATCTGCAAAATCGGTATTGGATTCGTTACTGTAACCCGGTTTAAAATAAGCCAGCACAAATTGTTTGGGAATGCTGATGGCTTTTACAGGAACATCAAGCAGTTCGCACAGAATGAGGTATAAAATTCCATTGCTTAACTGGTTGCCTCTTTTGGTTTCCATTACCTTTTGAATGAAAAACTCATTCACTTCGGCATAATTTATCTCGGAACCTTTAAGGTTGTAGTAACTGTAAAGGATGCCAGTAATAATTCTTACCTGTTCAAGAGGAGTGAGGTAGTTGTTCAGTTCCAGCCAAATATTTCGTCGGATCTTTTCAACCTCCAGTAAAACAGCGCTGGTTGTAAGATCGGGGTATTGAAATTTTGAAACAAGCAAAGATCCAACAAGCAGGTCGTGGTGACCTGCAAGGCTCCACTGCCGGAAATCTTCTTCTAGATCTTTGAAGTGAAGTTTATGAATTATGAGTTCTATTCTTTCCTGGATCTGTTCATCGGGCGTTGTTTCCCATAAATGCTCAAGGTTGGGGATAATGGTTCTTCCGAAATCGATGATCTTATCGGTAACCACACCAAAAACTTCCTCATCCGGATCGTCGATCAGGTTAAGCAGGGCTGATATTTCACTGGTTTCTTCCATTCGGTACTCACTAAATTAATAAACCTATTTTTTTGAACTTTTCTTCGGAGCCGATTTTTTCGGCGCGGCTTTTTTTGATGCAGTTTTTTTTGAAGCGGCTTTTTTGGTAAATGCTCCCGGAACCTGCTCTTCAATCATTTTCTTAATATCATCCAATGCAATTGTGGTCAGTTCATCGGCAGTGAATTTTTCCCCATCTTTCTTTCTGCCCAGCTTAAGCATTTTTTTATTAAACCTGATAAATGGTCCCCACCTTCCATTTTCTATCGAGATCTTTTCGGAAGGCCATTGTTGAATATATCGGTTGGCTTCTTTTTCAACTTTCTTTTTAATTAATTCATTGATGTCTTTTTCACTTAGTTCATCAAAATTATATGCCCTGGGAACATTTATAAAGAGATCGTTCCATTTAATAAAGGGACCAAACCTGCCCTTTCCTTTTGTAACCGGCAAATTTTCATAATACGCTATCGGGGCATCGGCTTTTTGTTTTTCATTAATTAATTCAATAGCCCTGTCCATATCCACTTCCAGCGGTTCCTGACCTTTGGGCAGCGAAATAAACTGCTCGCCAAATTTTACATAGGGCCCAAACCTTCCTGAATTAACGCTAACTTCCTGTCCTTCATATTCACCCAGCGTTAAGGGAAGCTTAAACAATTCCATGGCATCGTCAAAGGAAATGGTTTCTATGCTCTGGTTTTGTTTCAGGCGTGCGAATTTTGGTTTTTCTTCATCTTCATTGGACCCGATCTGAACCATGGGCCCATACCTTCCCATTCTAGCCATTACAGGTTTACCCGAAACCGGGTCGGTTCCCAATTCTCTTTCTCCCCTGATGCGTTCTGCAGTTTCAATGGTTTTATCTACATCTTCCTTAAATGGAGAATAAAAATCATTGATCATTTTACTCCACATGATCTTGCCGCGCGCAACATCATCAAATTCTTCTTCAATACGCGCCGTAAAGCTGTAATCCATGATGTCGTCAAAATGCAGCTTCAAAAAATCGGTCACTACAAGTCCAAGATCGGTAGGAAATAATTTTGATTTTTCTGCACCTGTATTTTCCGTTTCTTCCAGTGCATTTACTTTATCATTTATTAAAGCAAATACCCTGTAGGTTCTTTGAACACCATCTTTATCACGTTTCTCAACATAACCTCTTTTTAAAATGGTAGAAATGGTTGGAGCATAAGTGGAAGGCCGTCCAATGCCCAGTTCTTCCAGTTTTTTTACAAGCGAAGCTTCCGTATAACGTGGTAGCGCTCTTGTAAATCTTTCAATGGCCTTCATTTCTTTGAAACCAAGTTGCTGTCCGGGTTGTAATGAAGGCAACATTCCTTCCTGGTCGGCGCTTTCTTCGGTTTCATCATCATCTACATCTTCCCTGTACACTTTTATAAAACCATCAAATTTCAATACTTCACCTTGTGCAGTTAGTTCTGCATTATTGGTTGATATATTTATTTTGGCAATGGTTTTTTCCAGTTCTGCATCTGCCATTTGGCTGGCCATGGTGCGCTTCCATATCAGTTCATATAATTTTCTTGTATCGGGATCGCCAACGGTTGTTTTCGACATATAGGTTGGTCGAATGGCTTCGTGGGCTTCCTGCGCCGATTCATTTTTATTTTTAAATTTCCTTGCCTGGAAATATTTCTCACCAAAAGAGTCTCCTATATTTTTGCGGATATCTTCCATTGCAGTATCGCTCAAACTCACACTGTCGGTACGCATATAAGTTATGTGTCCATTCTCGTAAAGTTTCTGCGCCAGCAACATGGTTCGGCTAACACCATAACCGAGTTTTCTACTAGCTTCCTGTTGTAGGGTTGAAGTGGTAAAAGGTGCTGCGGGACTTCTTTTGGCAGGTTTAACCTGTATGTCTTTTACTTTGTATTGAGCGCCGATGCATTCTTTTAAAAATGATTCCGCTTCTCCGGGTTTTGAAAATTTAGATCCTTCTGCTTTAAAAGAAACCGATTTACCACTATCATCGGTAGCGGTAAGCAGGGCTTCAACCTTAAAGCTGCTTTGAGGATTAAACGCATTGATCTCTCTTTCTCTTTCAGCAATCAGTCGTACAGCAACACTTTGCACCCTTCCGGCACTGAGGTTGTTTTTCATACTGATCTTTCTCCATAGAACGGGGCTCAGTTCAAATCCAACGATCCTGTCGAGTACACGGCGTGCCTGTTGTGCATTTACCAGGTTCATATTTACTGTTCTTGGATTTTTAACTGCTCGTTGAATGGCAGGCTTGGTGATCTCGTGAAAAACAATTCTCTTGGTGCTTTCGGGGTTGAGCCCAAGCACTTCGCACAAATGCCAGCTTATAGCTTCTCCTTCACGGTCCTCATCCGTTGCAAGCCATACTTCAGTAGATTTTTTTGCCAGCGATTTCAGGTCGTTCACCACCTTTTTTTTATCGTCGGGAACCGTATAACGAGGCTTGAAATTATTTTTTACATCAATGCCCATATCGTCTTTCTCCAGGTCACGGATGTGTCCATAGCAACTCTTTACCTCGAAATCACTACCTAAAATTTTTTCAATGGTCTTGGCCTTGGCCGGCGACTCCACTATCAACAAATTCTTCGCCATAAGCTAAATTTTCAGTCCATTTTTTTGTACTGCGGACATGCAATTATAAGGCAAGTATATTAATTATTATAAAAGCAGGAGGGAAGAGGCCCTTCTATTTAAGAAGCCCTTCAAATTTTCGCGCCAGTTTTTGTGCCCATTTTTTATACTCTTTCGATGAAGGATGGAGTTTATCATGAGCCAGCAAGGAAGGGTCCTGCAAAGCTTCCCGCGAACCGGGCGTGATATTTATATATTGTGTTTTGTATTGAAGGGAAACAGCTTTGTTAATATTATTGAATATATCAACTTCATGACTGATCTTTTCTTTATTCATTTCTGCTGCAAAGGGTGAAACTGAATAATCGGGAATAGAAAGCACCACAACATGCGAAGGTTTGCCGGCAAATCCAATGGCTTTTTTCAGCAGCATTTCAAATTCGTGGTTGTATTGCAAAGGCTCACGGCCCCGGTACTGGTTGTTTACACCAATTAATAAGGTAACAAAATCATATTTTTCCAGCAACCTTGCCTTACCAATGGCATGATCAAGTTCATCTGTTGTCCATCCTGTTTTTGCAATAATTTCTGGGGCGGTAAAATTTTTCCCTTTTTTCCGCATCATTTGAATTGCCTGGTAGGGAAAACTTTCGGTAATAGGTAAAGCTTCTCCAATTGTGTAAGAATCGCCCAATGCCAGGTAGGTAAAATATTGCTGCATGTATTAGTTCTTTTCTTCTGAGAAAAAATTAATTATTGAATGAAAGGAACCATTGTCCCTGTAAATACGCCTGTGCCCCAGGCCTTCAGAAATTATAAACCTGAAATTGGGCAGGTTCTTATTCATAATGGGATACACATCTTCAACCGGCGTCATATCATCATGTTTATCCTGCAAAAACAATACCCTTGCATTTATATTTTGCGCTGCTCTTTCAATAGAATACCATTCGGGTTCGTGTTTTGCCAGGGCATAAATCAATTGGTCAAATTCCGATCTCACGTTATTATTAAGGCGCAGGAATTTAAAAAAATTATCAATTGCTCTTTTAGTGCTGGCGGCTGGTGCAATTAATACCAGTTTAAAAGATTCATCATGCGGAACAGATTCGAGGTATAAGCTTAAAGCCAGTCCGCCAAGGGAATGTCCCATAAAATTCTTTACCGGACCAAATTTTGCAACAATGGTATTAATCATTTCCTGGTACAACAGGATATTAATCTTTTTACCGGAACTCATTCCATGTGCAGGTGCATCAAAGGCCAGAATTTCAAAACCATGTTTTATTAAAGGATCAATATACTTTTCGAAGTTGATGATGGTAGATTCAAAACCATGGCAGATGAGAATTTTTTTGTTCGAAGGATGATTGAATCGAAATCCGCGTACGGTATCATTTCCTAATTTGAAACTGAGTTTTTCTGCAGTTTCAAAAACCTTTGGCGGGGGTTTGGAATTCCTGAATTGAGGTGTGCAAAACAATTGAAAAGCTTTTTCTGCTGCTTTGGCAGGAGAAACGGAGGAAAGTATGCGGAACTTTGATCTTATATAACTTAAGGCCAGTTTCTTTCCTACACTCATAATAGATTATTAGATTGGTTCTGAATTGGAACTAACTTTATTCCCTGAAAGTATAAAGATAAAAGATGGATATTGTAATTATTGGTACGGGAAATACTGCTTATGTGCTGGGAAAGAAACTCCAGGAAGCCGGGCATCATATATTGCAGGTTTTTGGCAGGGATTCAATGAAGGCCAGTGAACTTGCTTATGACCTGGGCACAGAGTCAACCAATTACTGGAATATTGTTAGCAGGGAGGCTGATATTTATATTATTGCAGTTTCCGACATAGCCGTAGAAGAAGTAATGAAGGAATTAAACCTTTCCGGAAAAACGATTGTGCATACGGCAGCTTCCGTTTCAAAAGATGTTTTAAAAAATGTTTCCAACCGCTTTGGCGTTTTTTATCCTTTGCAAAGCCTGAAAAAGGGATTGAATCATTTGCCGGAAATACCCGTGATTATTGATGCAGGGGATGCAGAAACACTTAAAGAACTGGAATTGCTGGCGCACAGCATTACTGATAAAGTTGCAGAAGCCGGAGATGATAAAAGATTAAAACTGCACCTGGCCGCTGTTTTCTGTAATAATTTTGTGAATCATATTTATGCGCTTACAGAACAATATTGTAAGAGGGAAGGACTGGATTTTAATTTGTTGCTGCCTTTGATACGCGAAACTGCGGCCAGGCTGGATGATATAGCTCCATCTCAAACACAAACGGGGCCGGCCATTCGCAACGACAGGGAAACCATAGAAAAGCATTTGCAACTTCTTGAAGGTCATCCCCAGATGCATAAATTGTACGAGGTGCTCACAGAAAGCATACACAATCAATCGCGCTAGCAATATAAACCCTGTTAGATTTGCGGTTGCAAAACCATTGTTTATCTTTCACGTTTGATATGAATATTCTGGAAAATTTCAGGCATATAAACTGTTTTGTTTTTGATGTGGATGGCGTGCTTACCAATGGCCTTGTTTTATTGCTTGAGAATGGTTTGCAGGCCAGGCAAATGCATATAAAAGACGGGCTGGCCCTTCAAATGGCCCTAAAAAATAATTATAAAGTACTGATTGTTTCGGGGGCATCGTCGGCGCCTGTACAGAACAGGTTTGCCTACCTGGGCATTAACGAGGTTTACCTGGGCATTAGCGATAAGCTGAAATTTATTGAAGAATATATTGCAAAGAACAATTTATCGTGGAAAGAAATATTGTTCATGGGCGATGACCTTCCGGATGTTCCCGTGCTTAACCATGCCGGACTTGCCTGTTGCCCTGCAGATGCTGCCGATGAAGCAAAGGAAGCCAGCCATTATATATCACCGGTAAAGGGTGGAATGGGTTGCGTAAGAGATGTTATAGAAAAGGTGCTGAAACTGAACGATCACTGGAAATACCATACAAGTATTTCATCAAGATAAATTAATGAAGCTGACTGGTTCATTTTTAAAATTGGTGCGCTGGCCTAACCTGGTGTTCATAGTGCTTACACAGCTGCTGTTTTATTTTTGTGTGTTTCAGCCTTTGTATGATTTTGATAATTTCAGAATGCTAACCTGGATCATTATTGCATCTGTTTTTATTGCAGCTGCCGGTTACATCATTAATGATTATTTCGATTTGAACATCGACCAGGTGAATAAACCCGAAGAAAATGTTTTTGTAAGAAAAGTAAACCGCAGGCGCGCCATTCTCTGGCATTTCTTATTGAGTATATTAGGATTGATGGCTACTGCTTTTGCAGTGGGTCTTTCAAAATGGTACCTCGTACTGGCTAATTTTTTTGTTGTGATCCTGCTTTGGTTTTATTCCACTTCATTCAAAAGACAATTGCTCATTGGAAATATTGTGATCTCGCTGTTAACCGCCTGGACGGTCCTTATCATTTTCTTTGCATTTACCAACCCTTCAGATGCCCTGGGAGCCACCGACGACAGACCCGTTAAATTTTTCCGGGTTGCCTTCCTGTATGCAGGTTTTGCTTTTATTATTTCTTTAGTTAGAGAAGCTATCAAGGATATGCAGGACCTTGAAGGCGATGCACGTTATGGATGCCGAACACTTCCCATAATTGCCGGTATACGAACAACCAAAATTTATGCACTGGTGTGGCTGGTTGTTTTATTAGGTTCTTTAATAGTATTACAGCTATATGTTCTATTGTTCAAATGGTGGTTTGCTGTAGGATACAGCCTGTTTTTTATAATTCTTCCTTTGGTTTACCTTATTTTCAGACTATATAAAGCAGGCAATTCTTCCGAATTTGGAAGATTAAGCAGGCTTACAAAAATTATTATGCTCACAGGAATTGCATCCATGATATTTTTCAGGATCTATTTTAATTATGGCTGATATCATACTTGCTTCACAGTCGCCCAGGCGTAAACAATTACTTGAATGGGCAGAACTTTCCTTCGATGTGGTGGTACAACCTACCGACGAAAGTTTTCCTGCAACCCTGGATGTGGCAGAGGTTCCCATTCATATTGCCAGAAACAAAGCAGTGGCTGTAAACATAACAGCTGAAGCCAAGATGGTTATTGCTGCTGATACCATTGTAGTATTAAAAGATGAGATCATCAATAAGCCTGCCGACAGGGAAGATGCCATTCGCATGTTGCAAAAATTAAGTGGCAATACACATCTTGTTATTACAGGTGTGGTGATTATGAAAGGTGAAAAGGAAGTGGCATTTTCAGATATTACCGAAGTTGTTTTTCATGAACTTTCCGAAGCGCAGATTGAATTTTATGTAGATAAATACAAACCGTACGACAAGGCAGGAGCATATGCCATACAGGAATGGATTGGCGTAATTGGCATTAAAAAAATTGATGGTGATTTTTATAATGTTATGGGCCTGCCTGTAAGCAGGGTTATGAAGGCCGTTGAAGAATTTTCCGGTTAAATACTGATGTTTTTCTCTTCAGCAGGCTATCATGCGAACCTAGATTCGCCTGATGAAAGTTAACCGCCTTCCGCAGGCAGAGTTTATATTCAAAAACAAATCGGAGATCATTAATGAAAAACTCCTGCAGTTCATCTGGCAATACCAGTATTTTAACCGCGGTGAATTAAAAACCATTGATGGTTCCACGCTGGAAATTATATCTCCGGGAATTTTGAATACTAACCAGGGGCCGGATTTTTTAGATGCAAGAATAAGAATTGAAAATACAGTTCTTGCCGGAACCATTGAATTACATTGTCAAACTTCGGAATGGGAACTTCATGGTCATGATGCAGATAAGAATTATAATAATGTAATACTTCATGTAGTTTTTATTAATGACTGTGATCCCGGAGGTTTGCATCTTCCACTGCTTGAGCTGGAGCCCCGGATTTCAAACCTGCTGATTGAAAAATATGCCTTCCTGATGCACGACCAGCAACGCATTCATTGCACGCAAAGCATAAGGGAGGTTAACGAACTGGTATGGGTAAAATGGAAAGAAACGCTTGTTGCCGAAAGACTGGAAAGAAAATCTAATGCTTTTCAACACCACCTCAATTCAACTAAATATAATTGGTCGGAAGTTTTATGGCGCCTGCTGGCACGCAATTTTGGCATCCGGGTAAATTCGGATGCCTTTGAAGCGATAGCCATCTCTCTTCCTTTAAATATCCTGGCACGGCACAAGTTACAGATCCATCAGCTGGAAGCTTTGTTATTAGGGCAGGCAAATCTTTTGAATCGTGCATTCAAAGAGTCTTATCCTATAATGCTGGCAAGAGAATATGCCTTCCTTAAAAAAAAATATGCATTGGTTCCCATTTCTCATCCTGTTCATTTTTTAAGAATGCGGCCTGGAAATTTTCCAAGTATAAGGCTGGCTCAGCTGGCCATGTTGCTGCATGAAAGATCGGATCTGTTGGAAATAATTCTTAATGCAAAGGAAACTTCTGTGTTGAAATCGGTTTTCAGTGTTCAGCCAAACGATTACTGGCTTTATCATTATGTGCCCGGAGAGGCATCATCATACAAAAAGAAAAACCTGGGTAAAGACACCATTGAAAATATTATAATCAATACTGTAGTGCCTTTTCTGTATGCCTATGGAAATTACCACAGGCAGGAGGCTTATGTATCAAGAGCTTTTTCACTCTTCCTTGAACTGGAACCAGAACAAAACACGATCACCAGGATGTTCACAAAGGCAGGCGTGAACAATGACAATGCTTTTCATTCACAGGCGCTGAATGAATTAATGACGCAGTACTGCGATCAGAAAAAATGCCTCGAATGTGCAATCGGGTACCAGCTAATAAAAAAGGGTGTTACATAACACCCCTGCATTTTTTGTATTTGCCACTGGCAGCTTCTGCAGGTGTAACAGAACGGGCGCAGGATGATAAAAGAATAAGAACTAAAATAAACAGTACAATAGATGCTTTCATGTAAGAGATTTAGGTAAAGATTGAGGCAAAACTAGAAGTTAAATCCGGAAATCCCAGTTTTGCACCTGCCGTTTTTTACTTAGTAAAATCACTATTGCCATTTTTCCCAGTCGATATTTACCTCAATATCCGGATGGAGACTGAATTGTACAGGACAGGTCTTGCCGGTATTTTTTAAAATTTCTTTTGTTCTTGTTTCCGTTTCCTGCAAAGAAGCGGGTATTTTAAAGAAAAGATTGATAGCTGCAATCCTGCGAGGATCCGGTTTCATGATCTTTTCTACACTTACTTCCATGCCATCAAGGTCAAAACCCATTGATCTTGCCTTTATGCCCATTACGGTTAACATGCAGGTGGCAAGAGAAGTGGCCATTAGATCGGTAGGTGAAAATCGTTCACCTTTTCCATTATTATCGGGAGGGGCATCGGTTTCAAAGCCGGATCCCGACCTCAGATGGGTACAGGTAGTTCTTAATTCCC
>JAEZCV010000022.1 GCA_023429985.1 Bacteroidota bacterium
TTATTGCGCTGGTACATTCTTTCCATAGCCCCCAAAACACCGCCACGTTCTGTGATCCTGTCGAATTCCGAAAGCACTGCCTCTTCAACAAGATCAGTCATTTCTTCAATGGCAAAGCTACCCTGTATGAAATTTTCGGTTTTTGCCGACCCTAATTCACGATTAATAATCAGCTGAATGGCCATGGCTCTTCTTACACTTTCTTCTGTTGGTGTAGTTATGGCTTCATCATAAGCATTCGTATGTAGCGAATTACAATTGTCGTATATGGCATACAAAGCCTGCAAGCTGGTGCGGATATCATTAAAATCAATTTCCTGTGCATGTAAACTCCGCCCCGAAGTTTGAATATGATATTTCAATTTCTGCGACCTGTCGTTAGCCTTGTATTTATTTTTCATGGCCTTGGCCCAGATGCGCCTCGCTACTCTTCCAATTACGCTGTATTCTGCATCCATTCCATTGCTGAAAAAGAATGAAAGATTAGGTGCAAAATCATCAATGTTCATTCCCCGGCTCAAATAATATTCAACATAAGTAAAGCCATTTGCAAGTGTAAATGCAAGCTGGGTAATTGGGTTTGCTCCTGCTTCGGCAATGTGATATCCCGAAATGGAAACGCTGTAAAAATTTCTAACCTTATTGGTTATAAAATATTCCTGCACATCACCCATGAGCTTCAATGCAAATTCCGTAGAGAATATACAGGTATTCTGTGCCTGGTCTTCCTTTAAAATATCTGCCTGCACAGTTCCTCTTACCTGAGATAAAGCTTTTGCTTTTAATTCCTGGTATACATCCGCCGGCAGAACTTCGTCGCCACTTAAACCAAGAAGTTTCAATCCCAGTCCATCATTTCCATTTGGCAATCTTTCGGGTGCAGATGGATTATAATAAACGGGTTTTATAAGTTTTCCATATTTTTTTTCCAGTGCTTCTTCAACAAGATTTTCCTTGTTGTTTTCTGCTATCCATTTTTCGCACTGCTGGTCAATAGCTGCATTCATAAAAAATGCAAGCAGCATGGGGGCAGGACCATTTATGGTCATGGATACAGAAGTTTTGGGATCGCAAAGATCAAAACCACTGTAAAGTTTTTTGGCATCATCAACAGTGGCAATACTTACTCCGCTGTTTCCGATCTTTCCATAAATGTCAGGACGTGGTGCAGGATCTTCACCATATAATGTTACACTGTCGAATGCTGTAGATAATCGTTTTGCAGGCTGTCCTTCCGAAACATAATGAAAGCGTTTATTTGTTCTTTCAGGTCCGCCTTCACCGGCAAACATCCTGGTAGGGTCTTCGCCTTCACGTTTCAATTCAAATACGCCGGCGGTGTAAGGAAACTCACCTGGAATATTTTCCTGCAGCTGCCATCTTAAAATATCACCCCAGTCTTTGTACTTAGGCAATACAACTTTGGGAATGTTTGTGCCGCTTAGTGATCTGGTAACAAGAGGTTGTTTAATAACCTTATCGCGCACTTTATATTCAAAAAATTCAGCCTTATATTTTTTTACAATTTCAGGCCAGTGATGAATAAGCTTTTTACATTCAGGATGTAGTTTTTCTTCAAGCTGGTCTCGCAATTGTTTTAAACTTTCCATTTCACCACTATGCAATTTCATCACACCATCCAACTGGTATAATTGCGATGCAATGGCTGCCTGATCCTGCGCCCATTGATCATAATTCCTGTTGCTTTCCGAGATCTCTGAAAGGTATCGAACACGTTTAGGAGGAATGATGAGCGATTTAGTGGAGGTATCTTTTTTATGTGCGTGCACTTCAATCTTTCCTAACTCCGTCCCGGTTTTTGTTTGAACCGTTGTCACCAGTTTTTCAAACAATTCATTTATTCCCGGATCGTTGAACTGTGCAGCGATAGTTCCCACTACGGGAAGTTCATCATCTTTTGCAGACCATAACTGGTGATTGCGTTTAAATTGTTTGCGCACATCATGAAGCGCATCAAGCGCCCCTGCTTTGTCGAATTTATTAATAGCCACCACATCGGCATAATCCAGCATATTGATCTTTTCCAATTGTGAAGCAGCACCATATTCCGGCGTCATCACATAAAGACTAACATCACAATAATCAAGTATAGATGCATCGCTTTGGCCAACTCCTGCCGATTCCAGGATAATGAAATCAAAAGCTGCAGCGCGGCAGATATCAATAGCTTCCTGAACATGTTCACTCAATGCCCTGTCGCTTTCCCTTGTAGCCAGTGAACGCATATAGGCGCGGGGAGATGAAATTGAATTCATTCTGATCCTGTCGCCCAACAGCGCCCCACCGGTTTTCTTTTTGGAAGGATCAACAGAAATTACGGCAATTGTTTTATCGGTGAATGTATTCAGGTAGCGTCTTACAATTTCATCTGTTACCGATGATTTTCCGGCGCCTCCTGTTCCGGTAATTCCCAGTACCGGAATTTTAGTGCTGGCTTTTTCAATTGGGCCTGTTTTCCCATTTTCGGCATTGGTGATCTGGCGGGCAATGGTTCGGATGTCTTTGAACTCTCCAATAGTCATGGGTTTTGAAAAGCTTCCATTTCCATTTAAATTAAAATCGCATTGTTTAATTACATCTTCAATCATTCCTTCAAGTCCCATCTTACGGCCGTCGTCGGGGGAGTAGATCCTGGTAATTCCGTAATCGTGCAGTTCTTTAATTTCAAGCGGCAGAATAGTTCCTCCACCTCCGCCAAAAATTTTGATATGGCCACATCCATTTTCTTCCAGCAGGTCTTTCATATATTTAAAAAACTCTACGTGACCACCCTGGTAGGATGTTATTGCAATTCCCTGTGCATCTTCTTCAATAGCACATTCTACAATTTCATGAACACTCCTGTTATGTCCCAGGTGAATGATCTCGGCGCCCTTGCTTTGCAGGATGCGGCGCATGATGTTAATAGCTGCATCATGACCGTCGAAAAGAGAGGCTGCTGTTACAATACGTACTTTGTTGTTGGGTTGATAATTCATATAGTTGCAAAATCGAGTGCAAAAATACCCTTTCCGCAGATAAGGTACTGAATTGAAGAATTTCAGGGTTCTGAGCCAGGGAAATCAGGTGCAATAACCGATTTCAGGGCATTATATCTGGAAACGGATGATTATTTTTGAAGAATGCAGGCAATGGTAGATGCGGTATCGCAGATGTATAGTTCATGGGCAGGAAAAGACCCGGTTGATGTTGAAGTGCTTCCCCAGTCGGGGAGCGACAGGCGTTATTTCCGACTTTTTGATGAATCGGGCAATACGGTTATTGCTACGCATGGACTAAACATTAAAGAAAACCGCACATTTATTTATTTCTCAGAGCATTTTAAATCGCTGGATCTTCACGTTCCTTCCATTTTTGCCATCAGTGAAGATGAAACCATTTACCTGCAGGAAGACCTGGGCGATGTTTCACTGCTGGATGTGCTTGAGGAGAAAGGAACCACCCGCGATGTTTACAATCTTTTTCGCGAAAGTCTGCACCAACTGG
>JAEZCV010000037.1 GCA_023429985.1 Bacteroidota bacterium
CAAAGAGGTATTCAATACCTTATTAAAGATCACAGGAACAGGTTAGTGGGTTCTTATGAGAACGGGCAGCTTGATGAAGACGCATCGGCAGGTCGCGATCTTCATACATATGTTGATGTGGAGTTACAGCAGCTTGCAGAAAAACTTATGGCCAATAAAATGGGTGCTGTTGTAGCCATTGAACCTTCAACAGGAGGCATCCTTTCCATGGTTTCGGGCCCTAATTTCAGTCCTGAAGATCTTACAGGTGCTTCTTTCAGGAAGAATTACGGCAAGTTTGTTCTGGATGTTTCAAGGCCATTGTTCAATCGTGCAATTAAAGGTCAGTATCCTCCCGGTTCAACATACAAACCCATAGGAGGATTAATTGCTTTGGATGAAGGAGTGATCACTCCCAATTTTGGTTTGGGATGCAGTGGAAGATATTATGGCTGCGGACATGGCAAGCCTGCCTGCACCCACAATAATCCAGGTCACGCCCGAAACCTGCGTTATGCAATTGCCAATTCATGTAACTCTTACTTCTCTCATATTTACCGTTTGTCGGTAGATCATCCCAAGTTTGGCGGAACCAAAAATGGTTACCAGAAATGGAAAGAGTACAATAATGCTTTTGGTTTAGGCATACGATTAGGAATTGATCTGCCCAGTGAGGACAAAGGAAATATCCCCGATTCATCGGTTTACAATAAAGTGTATCGCAATTCCTGGAACAGTTGTACCAACCTTACCTTAGGCATTGGCCAGGATATGATGACAACAACTCCTTTACAGCTGGCCAACTCCATGTGTCTTATTGCTAACAAAGGATTTTATTATACGCCTCATTTTGTGAAATCTATTGGTGATGAAACAAAAGACGATACTATATTGAATAAATTCAGGGTTAGACATGATGTATTAACACATATACCCGATACTGCTTTCCGAACGGTTATTCTGGGCATGCAGGATGTGGTGGAATTTGGAACAGCAAGAGTGGCTAAAATTCCAGGTATTGATGTTTGTGCAAAAACAGGTACAGCCGAGAATTTCAAAATCATAGATGGAAGGAGAGTGCAGCTGAAAGACAACTCTGTATTTGTTTGTTTTGCGCCAAGAGATAATCCGAAAATTGCAATTGCGGTTATTGTTGAAAATGCAGGTTATGGCTCCACATGGGCAGGACCTATTGCCGCATTAATGATGGAAAAATATTTGAACGATACGTTGCGTACAGAAAGGCTTCCCGAGGTGGAAAGAATAGCTAATGCTAACCTCATGCCTTCATGGTTGCCAAGAGTACAGTACATAGAAGATTCAACCAGGGCAAGGTTCTGGTTCAACCTTACTAAGGACAGCAGCTATATAAAAAAATATATGAGGCGAACCGGTAATAAGAATCCCGTTCCTCCTAAAAAAGAAAAGCCGGAAGAAAAGATTGTGAGGCAGGAAGACTTTATTGTTCCCGGCAGAAATCAATTAGTTAAAAAGAAAACCGGGTCAACCTGATGGATAGAAATACTGCGGGCATATCGAAAGGGGTTGATGTGGTATTGATCTGGCTTTACCTGCTACTGGTTGGCATAGGCATCACTGCTGTTTTTGCAGCCACTTATAAGGATCCGGATCCTATGGTTGCCAGTTTTTTTTCTTTTAAAACAGATTACAGCAAACAATTTTATTTTTTTATTATAGCGGCAGTTATTGGAATTTTTATACTGCTTACCGACAGTAAATTTTTTACCGCTACTGCAAACCTTTGGTATGCGCTTGGAATATTATTACTACTGATGGTTTTTCCTTTCGGGTCAAAAGTAAAAGGAACAGAATCTATTTTAAGGTTTGGAGGTTTCCAGTTTCAGCCGGCGGAATTTTGTAAGGTGAGTGTATGTCTTGCATTGGCAAAATACCTGTCGCTACCCAACCTCGATTTTTCTAAAACAAGATCACAACTCATTGCGGCAGGAATTGCATTGTTTCCAGCAGCCATGTCCATACTTCAAAACGAAACCGGACTGGCCCTTGTGTATTTTTCATTTTTCATTGTTATGTACCGTGAAGGGCTTCCTGCAACCATTCTTATTGTAGGATTTTCTATTGGTGTTTTGATAGTAGCCACCTTACTGGTGGAGCAGAATACACTTGCCATTGCCATTACTATTATTGCCGCCATTGTTGGCTATATTATGTATAAGAATGCCCGCAGGAAAAATGGAATCATCACCAGGGTTGTTTTGATCTGGGTTTTATGTGTGGCCATTCAAAGGTTTGCTGTGCCTTTTATATTCACAAATGTTATGCATCCTTACCAGGTTGAAAGGATTTACAGTACCATAGGAAGAGATGTTCCCAATGAATTTAAAAAGGGTTCAGAGGATCTTCCAAAAGAAAAACGTTCAACCAAAAGAGAAGATACTGCTGTTGATTATAATGTAAAGCAATCAAAAATTGCCATTGGTTCAGGCGGTGTTACTGGTAAAGGATTGCTGAAAGGTACCCAAACGCGGTATGATTTTGTTCCGGAACAAAGAACTGATTTTATCTTTTGTACAATAGGCGAAGGCTTTGGGTTTGTAGGAACATCGGTATTGCTGATCATTTACCTTATGCTGTTATTCCGTATCGTTACCATTGCAGAAAGGCAGAGAAGTGTTTTCAGTCGCGTATACGCATATGGAGTGGTTTCTGTTTTCTTCTTTCATATTTCTATCAATATAATGATGACGATTGGCCTTGCGCCGGTAATTGGTATTCCACTTCCCTTTATCAGTTACGGGGGAACCGCCCTGCTTACATTTACTATTCTTCTTTTCATTTTAATAAGGCTGGATGCCGACAGGCAGATGGTTTTACGGTGAATGGTGAATGGTGAGTAGTGAGTAGTGAGTAGTGAGTGGTGAGTGGTG
>JAEZCV010000070.1 GCA_023429985.1 Bacteroidota bacterium
TTGTTTTGGCATTAACTAATGGTGTACCCGGACGCGCATTCAACATATTATTCCAATGCTTGCCCCACTGGTCTACACTTGTAGTTTTAGAACCTACATCAATTAATACTCTTTGATTCTCTCCACCACTTACCGGGGCAGATTTAACTATAATTGATACATCATTTGTTGCTGAAGCTGCCTTATTATCCTTCACGGTTAACCTGAATACATAGGTTCCCGCAACTAAATTGCTAATAGTGGTTTGGGCACTTGATGCATTTGAAATTGTAGCCTGTGGGCCGGAAACTTTTGTCCAGGCATAGCTAGTTATACTGCCATCCTGATCTGTGCCAGAACCACTAAGTGAAACACTGTTTACCGGGAGTGTGATGGTTACATCACTTCCCGCATTTGCTACCGGTGGCAAATTCGCAGGTGGTGGTGGTGGTGGTGGCGTAGCAATTCCTCTATTATATTGCAACAGCCATTCATAAATATTTAGACCGTTCTCTCTGAAGTTTGGATCGTAGGTTTTAGTCCAAGCATCATGAGAACTTGACTGGAAAATAGTTTTCTTTGCCACATTTGAAGGAGAAAAGGAATTGATACCATCCACATATTGATGTGTTTTGGTAACCGATACGGTGGGATCTGCATTATTATGTGTTGCCCAAACTGCAATGTTTGCATTGGCAATATTTTGAGCAATATTAATACTGTAACCATATGCCTCACACACAGGTACCATGGCAGCAATTCTATTTGCATGTGTACTGTTGGTTCCTAGGTAAAGAAAGCACATTCCTCCCCCCATACTAAGACCTGTAAGATATATCCTGTTAATATCTACCCTGTAATTTGCTACTGCGTAGTTAATGATATCATTTACCTGGGCAGCATTTCCAACATCGACCAATTGGGGAGAAATAACGATGAATTTGTGCGATTGCCCATTAACGGTAAAAGATTTTGGGAACTGACCATTTTTTATAAGTTTAGGTATTCCATTGTATAAAACCTTTGGTAATTGGGCAGTACTTCCATCACCTCGTTCACCAGCTCCGTGAAAGAATAAAATTAACGGATACTTATCATTGTTAGAATTGTAACCTTCCGGCAAATACTCATAAAACCCTTTAACATTTGAATTGATTACCGTGTTATAACGTGCTGTTTGTACTTGTGCTCCTACTATCTTATTAAGACAAATAAATAGTGTACACAGGATCAGCATCCTGAATAGGCGTTTGTGGTGATTCATAGATTATTTTTTGAATTTCTAAAATGTTGGATTCAAGGGCATTCAGGATCGCGCTGCATACGCTAAGATCATGCCAGTTTTGCTCATAATTATTATGGATAATATTTCACAAAAAAATATAGAACACAAGGAATTTTTCACCCATTTATGATTTATAGGGGATGAAAGAGCTCCGAATAACCAAACAAAACATCTTGGTGAAATCAGGCGATTCATTGTAATGAAAATTAAATCACCAGGGAATAGATAGAATTTACCGAAGCATAAATGGGTTTACAATGCGAAGTAAAGGCTGTTCAAATTGAAGTTTGATTAAAATATACTTAGAAACATCGTTTGCAGATCATATCAAAATAAGCAGGAAGTTATTATCAAAACAAATTCTTGCTGATATTATATCAGCAGGAATTTGATTATATAAGATATGCGCAGTAAAGAGGGTATGATACAGCTTGTCAAAAATATTTACATATCTATTTCCTGATAAACTGCAATGACTTATTTCCTTCTTTAAAATTAAGGTTCAGGAAATATGTTCCAGGCTTATATCCGGCAACATTAATTTCCAGCTTATTGCCTTCCTTTAAATTCGTTTGTTGAAACACCAATTGTCCGGCAGCATTGAATATCTGGATTGATTCAATATTTTTAAAATCACCTTCAATGAAAACTATTTGAGTTGCAGGATTTGGATAAAGTTTCGCTTCAAACAAATCTGATGCGTTGAATTTCACCGTACGTATTGGAAATATATTCACCTTTCCATTTAAATCAACTTGTTTTAGTCGATAATGGTTTAACCCTACTACGGGATCCGAATGGATCAAACTATAATACTGAAAACTATTTTCTTCATCATTTCCATCAATCCTTCCTATTTCACTATAAACAAGACCATTTGAACTATGTTCAACAATAAAATGATCATTATTGATTTCACTGCTGGTAACCCAGTTTAATTTTACCTGATTGTTCCATTTAACAGCAGTAAAACTGTATAAATGAACAGGAACAGGTATAAAGGTTGTAAATGATTCGGCCCAGGCATATCCGTCGCTATAAACGGTATGAATAATATTGTCAGGCGTATTAACCAGTGAAATACTACTTGCGGCACCTGCGCTAAATCCTGCACTGCCAATTAAGTTCCAGTTACCGGCCTGAAATATTTCAACAGTTGTTCTGTAATTATTCGTCGCATCCTGGTAGGCTACTGTAGGATTTCCGTTACCATCTATAATCAAAGAAATATGTGTTGCAGCTCCTGGAGAAATATTTCCACCAACTGAAATCCAATTTGTGCCATTGAAAGAATTGACCACCGCATTTCCGTTCACCCCATTTTGAAAAGCCACAAAAGGAACATTTGATTGATTTATAACAAGGCTGATATAATTGGCAACACCCGCAGAGAAACCTCCTGCAGGTCCAACATTTAGCCAGGATCCCGAAAATCTTTTGGCAGTTGCTTTACCATTGGCATAATCAAAATATGTTACATAGGGATCCCCATTGGGGGCTATTGCAAGATCTATATGGTCTACGATGCCGGCAGAAAAACCTGGAGTTCCCACCACTTCCCAAATAGATCCATTGAAACGCATTACAGTAAGAAAGTTGCCATTTGCGGCATCAATAAAGGCAAGATAAGGTGTTCCATCTGGTGCAATATCCAGGGAAGTACCATCAACAACCCCTGGAGAAAATCCTTCAACACCAGCGGTAGCCCAACCATCATTCGCAAGGTATGCAACTGTTGCTTTTCCCCCATTTGCATTGTCTCTGTACGCTACATAAATTGTTTCATCCACAGGAGAAAGTGCAATAGATAAATGATCGACAGAGCCAGCAGAAAATTCAGGGGAACCAACTGCAGACCAGGATCCTGAATAAGATTTAACTGATGCCTTTCCCGAAATATTATTTTTAAAGGCGGCATATAAAATATTCGAATTCTTTGAAGCAACAGCCGCAATTTCTGTAGATGGAACATCGCCAAATCCATCTTCTCCCACCAACAACCAATCTCCATCAAATTTTTTCACAGTTGCTTTTAGCAGGTTGCCGGCATCCTGATAAACAATAAATGGCACACCCGTGGAAGTCAGGGCCATGCGCGGATATTGCACTGCGCCATTTGAAAAATTTAAATTTCCGGGATAGTTCCAATTTAAACCGTCAAAAATTTGCACAGATGCCCTGTTGCCATTAGCCAAATCTTTATATGAAACGACGGGCAAATTTTCAAAAGTTACGTCCAATGTAACATAATCAACTGCACCGGTTGAAAAACCCTGGGTACCTACATTTTCCCAATTTAAACCATCAAATTTTTTAACTGTAACCTTATTGCTGTAAACATGATCACAATAGGCAACAAATGGCATTCCGTCATCGGAGATTTTAAGAGCGGGAAAGGAAATGGTCCCTGCCGAAAATCCTTGCTGACCTTCCAATACCCATTCAACACCATTAAATTTCATGAGTGTTGCAGCCTCTGAGACTGGTACATTAGGACCATTATCTGTAAATAATAAATAGGGCGTCCCGTCTGGAGCAATATCAAAATCAAGTGCAATTGCCTGGGAATTGACAGGGTTTTCTCCTGTAAACCCAGGAAGACCAATGGTTTGCCAGGTGGTTCCATTAAAGCGCTTTACGGTTGCAGCCAAAGGTAAAGATGGATCATTGAAGTCAGAATATGCAAGGTAAGGTGCATTATCTGGACCTATTGCAAGGGAAATGCTTGGAAAAGCAGGACTATAAGAATTAAAAGAGAATTGTTGAGAGATGGCCGGGGAACCTACATAACTCCATACTCCACCTGTAAATTTCAATACACTGGCATCAAGAAGGTCGGGATCGCCCTGGGTTTGAATGGCTATATAAGGAGTCCCGTCGGGTGCAATTGCAATATCAGCATATTCAATAGCAGAGAAAGTAAATCCTGCTGAACCTACAATATTCCAGGTACCACCAATAAACCTAGCTACAGTGGCCTTGTTACCCTGTCCTGCATCCTTATAAATAACATAAGGGTTACCGGAAGGATCTATAGCAAGGTTGGTAAAAGCTGCAGAATAAAAAGAAACCTGGTTGCTGTCGTTTGGTCCTGCCGCAATCCAGGATTGAGCATTTGAACAAAATGCAACAGGGACAAACAAAACAATTAATAGAAATCTTATCATCTCATAATAATTTAACCTGACAGCTAGTGCTATCAATAAGTTAGTTAAACAAAAAGGAATAGGAATTGGAACGGAATATTGGAGAAGGATAAAATCGGAGGGAAAGATAATACGATTTTCTTTAAACTCATAAATTGTGAAAAACTCTCTTAATATAAGCGAGGATCCTAGGGTTTTAATGACAAAATATACCTTATCATTTCAGCTGCATCCTCATCTGAAAGATTCGTATGAGGAGGCATAGGCACTTCGCCCCAAATACCTGAGCTACCGGCCTTTACTCTTTTTACCAGGATATCTATATCCTTATTACTGTATTTAGAAGCAACTTCTGAATAAGAAGGACCAACAATTCTCCCACTTTCTTTGTGGCATGTTAAACAATCAGATTTTGCCATTAATACCCTGCCAGGCGAAGTATCGCCCACTTTATTTACACTATCCTGATCCGGAACCCGCTGAGGGTTCGGGTTTTCAATCTCCCGGGCTGTAGATTCAGAATTGGAATTGTTGCAGGAACTAAATAAAAAAACTAAAACAATGATTGTAGCCCATTTCATTTCAATAATATTTTACCCAGAAACCAAATTTGAAATCCAACATATCCTGGGGAAAGTAAAATTGAATAAAAATCCCCACAAAAAAAAGGGCCCTCTTGCGAGAGCCCTTACTTATAGCAGGCAATCTATCTTAAAATCGAAATGTTTCCTTTTTTCTGCACACGGGCGTTGTTAACCAAGGTATAGGTTACAACATAATAATAGGTTCCGTCCGCAACCGGCTTTCCCTTATAGGTGCCATCCCAGTTGTTCTGGTAGTTATTCGACTCAAATACTTTTGCCCCATAACGGTTAAATATCTGAACCTGGGCATTCCTTAAACAGTTTGGATTGGTAACCAGCCAAACATCATTAATTCCATCGCCATTTGGTGTGAATGCCGCCATGGGATCATCACATCCTTCTATAACGGTTACAACCACTGTAGATGAATCAACACAACCTTCCGGCGTAGTTACCCTCAACTGGTAGGTAGTGGTTACCTGTGGCGATGCTACGGGATTTAAAATATTGGTGGCCGACAAGCCATTGGGCGGGGTCCATAAATAAGTTCCCGGCTGGTTCGTTGACCCCTGCAATTGAACACCTGCTCCCAGGATAACTGTCTGGTCCGGACCTGCATCGGCCTGAACACCCGGAAATACCGATGCATTCACCGTTGCCTGTGCCGTGCAACTTCCCAGCGATGCTGTTACTGTATAAGTAGTATTTTCTGAAACTGCTATGGTTGGATTTTGCGCCAGCGGATCATTTATGCCTTTTGAAGGCGTCCATGAATAGGATGTTCCATTGGAAGTTACCATTGGCATAAAGGAAGCGCCCACACATAATGAAGTATCCATTGGTGAAACAGACAGGGTAAGGTCGTTGGTTAGTTGAACTATTGATGTCATATTATATAAACACCCTGTTGAATCTCTTACCGTAACCACGTAATTGCCCTCACTCAAACCTGTAAACACATTGGAAGTCTGGAAATCTCCTCCATTAAGCGAATACGTATAAGGTCCTATTCCACTGAAATCCGGAATGGTTAGTGCTATTTCCCCGGTAGATCCAAGACAATTGGCATTCTGGGTTACAGATGTTGCCATAACCTGGTCTCTTATATCAATAAATATTGAATCTGAAAATATCGTAGTACAGTTTCCGCCTAAAGCAACATATACCTTTAATTGCTCCAGCCCCTCAGTGATATTATCTGCAATGGCTGTGATAGGAACAACAACAAAAGAATCATTTGCAGGAATGGTTACTACTGCCGGAACCATATTGATATCAACACCATTTGCAGCTGTTCCTGCAAAAGTCAGATTCACATCCTGTGAAGTGGGAAGTTTCAGCGGACGGGCAATAGTAATAGATCCTGGAGTACAACCTTCGGTGAGGAAGGGAATATTATCTGTAGTAAGCGGTAAGTTATTATCTACAATGGTCAATGGGGGAGATGATAAACTTCCGGCTTCTAAAAACACAGCGCTGTCATAAGAAGAATCACCACCATCGGCAATCGCAATCTTTAAATGGTAGGTCTGGCAGGGTATAACCGTAGCGGTTGCCGTAAATACAATCGTATGGCCATTATGAGTTAAGGTAGATGTAGCATTAGCCGCATTGTTTACATAATACTGAACAAATGGGGAGCCAGGACCCATACTGGTACATTCTGGATCGTTGGAATCATCATCATTTACCGAATTAATAGCCACCGGTATATTAGTTCCTGGAATTAAGGCTATGTTTTGCGATCCTGTAATACCCGGACCGGATATAAAGAATGCAAAAACATCATTGAATCCTGAACAGGCAAATGTGGGATACTCCTCTGAACTGAAAACGTACCGGAAACTTACATCATTTCCCTGTGGCACAAAATCAAATTCAAGTATTATGGCATCATTGGTAGTTATATTATTTACTAGTGCGGCCAATTGAGCATCGCCTGGCGCCCCATTCCCCTCACTGGCAAAATTGGAAGGAATTCCATTAACACCATAATTAGTTCCCGCTGTAAGTACTCTTCCTGTAGAAAGTACAATACCATTATTAATTCCAATTGAATTTCCACCCTGGTTAACAAAAATGCCAGAGGCCGCGGGGGCGCCTGTCAGGGTAGCATTACTGATAGTTACACCAGAACCAACCAGTTGCTGGGCTAACTGGGTAGCTACAGAATTTTCTGTAACAATAATCTGGGTTTTACCTGCAAATGCAAGTAATAAAAACATAACAATCAGCGAATTTCTTTTGTAAAGGAAATGCATGCAGCTTGATTTTGATTTCTTAATGATTAAACCTAAGTTTCGAACTATTACTGGCCAGGTTAATGTGCTGAAATCAGCGTATTTTCCTGAAGGGCGGAATTACAGAGGAAGGATTTTAACTAAAAATTAGAGCAGCAATATACAAAGTTTATAAAACGCAGCCCGCAAAAATTCAAAAATATCATGCGGTTTTTAACCGCACTTGCCTGTGGTGGCTCCATAGCAACCAGATATTTTAATTTTATTGACCAGCCTCAACTTCATTTTTTTTAAAAAAACATATTATAAATCAATCAACTTAAAGCGTGCGGCGGTTCGCCAATGCGTGTACATTTGACCTTCCCTATTTCCATTTTTAAACTTTCCTATGCACTCTCTTTTATCTTCCAATTATAAAAATGAATTCATTGCCCATTTTAAAGGCGAAGACCATCTTAATAATCTCCCGCGTCAAACACCCGGTGTTCTATATTCAAAAGCGCTTCCTACCTCCGTTTCTTCCCCTGAACTGAGAGCATGGAATGATGAACTGGCCGATAAACTTCAAATTAAAAAACCCTCTTCCTCCGAAGAGATTGAAATTTTGTCGGGAAACAAAATTGCCCCGGGAATGAAGCCTTACGCTGCCCGTTATGGCGGACACCAGTTTGGTCACTGGGCTGGTCAATTGGGAGATGGCCGGGCCATAACCCTTGGGGAATGGGTTGATCCCGATAATTATACCTGGGAGTTTCAGCTTAAAGGCGCAGGGCCTACTCCCTACTCCCGCCGCGCCGACGGAAGGGCAGTACTGAGGTCTTCGGTAAGAGAATATCTTATGAGTGAAGCCATGCACTACCTGGGAGTACCCACTACCAGGGCGCTTAGCATGGTAACTACCGGCGACCAGGTAATGCGCGACATGTTTTATAATGGCAACCCCCGCCCTGAACCAGGGGCCATTGTTCTAAGAGTTGCGCCCAGCTTTCTCAGGTTTGGAAATTTTGAGATTCTGGCGGCCTACCAGGAAAAGGAAAACCTTGAAAAACTGGTTGACTGGACCATCACGCGTTATCACCCTCACCTTTCAGGTGAAAACAGAATACTTCGATGGTTTGAAGAGGTTGTGGAAAGAACAGCTACTATGATTGTAGAATGGCTGAGAGTAGGATTCGTTCATGGGGTGATGAATACCGATAACATGTCGGTATTAGGACTTACAATAGATTATGGCCCTTTCTCTTTTCTTGATAATTATGATCCTGGATTTACGCCTAATACTACCGATTTGCCGGGAAGAAGATATGCTTATGGAAGACAGGCCTCCATTGCATACTGGAACCTGGGATGCCTGGCAAATGCGCTTGTACCAATAATTACGGAAACTGTACCCCTTGAAAAATTGTTGCATGGCTATGAAGAAATCATCTCCGAAAAATACCAGGCAATGATGGCCTCTAAACTTGGACTTGATAAGTTCAGGCAGGAAGATCATGAACTTATTGATAACCTTGAAAACATGTTATCTTCCCTGCAGCCGGATATGACAATTTTTTATCAGTTGCTGGAAGAAATTTCGGGGAATGATTTAACGGAAGATGAAATGAATCAGCATTTTAAAGAAAGCTTCTATGACCAGCCATCACCAGAAAACCATAAGATGCTCTTGGATTTTATCTTCCAGTATAAAAAACGATTAGAAAAAAATCAGGTATCAGCCGAACAATCGAAACAGGCTATGCAGAAGGCAAATCCCAAATTCATACTTCGGAATTACCTCTTACACCAGGCAATTGAAGAAATGGAACAAGGCAATGATAATATGTTTCAACAACTTCAAAAAGCTATAACCGATCCTTATTCGAAAGCCAGCAATAAGTTTATTGGGAAAAGACCCGAATGGGCAACATCCCGGGCAGGATGCTCCATGCTTTCCTGCAGTTCATAAAAAAAGCTGCCTTAGCAGCTTTAATTCATTTAATTAAATAGTTTTTCTTCCGATTTTTTATCTTTCATTTTGCCTACACCATAACCAACCGCAGCGCCAACAACTCCGCCAATAACACCACCAAGTACGCGGTTCTTTTTATGAATCACCGCACCTGCAGCACCTCCGGCAACACCGCCAATCACTGCTCCTTTAACTGCAGTACTTACGCCTTTTTTCTTAGTAGCTTCCGCAACATCTCCGGAACCAATCGTTGGAATGATTTCTTCATTTCCGGGAGTTTCAGAAGTTTCTGAACCGGGTAGCGGGTTACTTACTTTAGGACTTGATTTTTTAGGTGCCGCTGAAGCTTTTGCTTTTACAGGTGCTTTGGAAACGGCTTTCTTAACGGCAGAGGGCCTGGTTGAAACCTGCTCAACTTGAGGTGTTTCCTGAATTAACTCATTTTGAGCTTTCCAATGCTGAAAACTGGCTAAACCTGCAGTGTCAAGGTTAACCGCCTGAACCTGTTGCAAATTTGATAAAGATTTATCCTTAACTAAAGAAGGAGAAGTATTACAGGCTGTAAAAATTAAGGCTAAACTAAAAAGGGGTATAAGTTTTTTCATATAATTGATTTGGGTTAATAGACCCAGAAATATGAAATAAGTAAAACCCCAGGTTGTTAAATTAACCTGAAACAGTTTGCTGATGCATAATCGCTTTTTTCAGGTATTTACGGGTGAATTCTTTTTTAGAACACCTGAAAGTGGAAACGGCCCCAACCTTATGCAGAAGAAAAATATATATCCAGGCAAGATCTATTTGGTAAGGTAAAAAACCCGCGCGGGCACTTCCCGGAAATAAATGATGGTTATTATGCCATTCACCAGCAAACAACCCCGGCCTCAGCTGGTTTATAGATAAATTACTCCTGTCGAAGTCTATACCATCCACATGCTTCTCCTCTCCTTTACCATGACCGGTATAATTAAACGCTCTAACCAGCACAAACCATAACATGGCGGCAGTAAACATGGCGCAGGCAAGGGCGTGCCCCCCTATAAGATAAAAGGCCGAATACCAGAATGCCCAATTACCTAACCATAATAAAACAGTATATAAAGGAGAAGCTACCGAGCCCCACTTTAAATATTGAGTATAGCTGTTGATGGCTACTCCTGTATTTTTTAAAAAATGCGCTGTTTTATTATAATCTGTTTCTGTCATATTCTTTGCAATGCTCTGATGGTTAACATCAGATACCATGCAATATAAAAATCCTCCCCTCGGATTATATGGATCCCCGGGAAGATCGGATTTGGAATGATGAACATGATGAGAAACTACATAGATCTCTTCAGGAAAAGTTTTTATTACCAGGTTTTGGGTAATGAACCTGAATACAGGATGACTGAACTTATAGGACTTATGCGTACAATACCTGTGAAACCAGATAGTGCCATGGGTTCCCATAATTATCATGGCATAAAATGCCACAGCAATTACAAGTTTCCATGTAATGAATTCCGTAAGGAAAAAATAAAAAAATGGCAACATGCAAACCACCATCAGCCAGCTGATCAGTGATATCCAGTTTTTTCTTGATTTGAAAATATTGATGCGGGCAAAAGCTTCACTGAACAATTGCTTAGTTGTTGGAACAATCAATTCACCTTTATCATCTTTCCAGCCATAGGAAGGCTCCTGTAAAACAGTATCAATAAATGCCATAAAAAAATTAGAATTTTATCCTCAACAGTTAGAGAGGAGGTCTTAGCAAAAAAGACCTTTTAAAGGTAAGTAATACCTTTTCAAAAAAAGAAGAAAATAAGGGGAAGACCAAAGCCTTCCCAATAATTTAATATCTGTTCTTATTGTAACTGTTGCCATTATTATAATTGCCGCCACCATTGGATCGGGGAGCGCGGGCAGGCCTGTCTTCTTTAGGTTTGGCCTCCATAACTTTAATGGTTCTTCCATCTACACTGGCGCCATCAAGATCAGTAATAGCTTTTTTAGAAGCATCGTCATCAGACATTTCAACAAAACCAAATCCACGGGACTGGTTTGTCATTTTATCCATAATGATTTTTGCTGATGTCACTTCTCCGTACGGAGTGAAAAATTCCTTTAAGTCTTCATCCTGTACGTTGAAGCTTAAGTTTGAAACATAAATGTTCATGCTTTGTATTTAATTTTTAAAAGAGATCTGAGAAGCAAGATGTAAGTGACTAACTAAGA
>JAEZCV010000078.1 GCA_023429985.1 Bacteroidota bacterium
TTCTGAAAATAAAAAAAGAGGCTGCCTACTTATGAGACAGCCTCTTTATGCGTAAAAAAAGGTGCATTTACCTGCACCTTAATATTGAATGGTTTTAGTCAACCCGCCTGAATCCGCCTGCAATGAGCGATAAAACAAAAAGAACCAGGAAGATGTAAAACAAGATCTTGGCAATGGACGCAGCACCCGCTGCAACTCCACCGAAACCAAATATCGCTGCAATAATGGCAATGACTAAGAAAATGATTGTCCAGCGTAACATAATTAAGAGTTTTATAGTTAATAAATTTTCCTCTACTATTTATCAAAGAATTGTACCATAAAGCAGGTTCTCAAAAGCTTTTTTTGAGGATAAAATTCCACTAATTCTCTAGTGCAGTTGAGTAGCTGACTTATAATAGGTTAAGGAAAATCTGGTATATATTTTTCTATATAAATTTTGCAATTCTATAAAAGGAATTGAGGAGATAATATGGAAAATCTAAACCTGGTTCAAAACCTTTCCACCTTGAATTTGATGCAGTCGGGGAGACCAACAATACCTTCCGGCAAACAACCTGTTGTAGAAAAAAAAATTAATGATCCTTCTTCTACCTGTCCAAAAGGAGAAGGTTACCCTATACCGGCATTTTTCGAATACCGTTTTAAAGGAAGAGATTTCGATCCTCTTTAAAATTAGGATCACCTTAACCATGAGCGCAGGCAATTGCCTGCGCTTTTTTTTGCTGTTGATTTTTTTCTACACTTTGGGCAACCGAACTATTCATTTGATTGTAAGCTCAACAATTATAATTATTTTTAAAAACATAACTTGTTGTATTTCAGCAAATTTTAAATTTTTTCCACAAAGGCTCAATTTGGTTTCAGTCTTGACTTATATATATTCCCCAAAAATCAACGCGAATGATCAACCAGCATTTAGCCCAAAAGCAGCGATTAAAGATCCTGCCCCAGCAAATACAGTTGCTCAATTTTTTTCACCTGAATACCCTCGAACTGGAGCAGCGTATACAGCAGGAAATTGAAGACAACCCACTTTTGGAAGATCAGAAAAATGAGTTTGAGCCTATAGTGGATAAATACAGTAAGGATGCTGTTCAGGATTACCAGGACTGGGAAGAATACGGATACGATGATATTCCCGATTACAAATTTGAATATGGCGGGTATTTACATAACGATAAATTGCCGGAGCGCCCGATTACCAACAGTTTTGATTTCAGGCTTGCATTAAAAGAGCAGTATAAGCTGGCTTCCGAAGATGCATCTGAAATTTTTTTAGCGGAGTTCATTATTGATTCACTTAATGACTGTGGATTAATGGAGCAGAAAATGGAAGATCTGGCAGAAGATTTTTCGTTTAAGCAAAACCGTTGGGTTGAAGTGGAGGAAATAGAAAAAGTGTTGATGAAGATCCAGGAACTCGAACCTGTAGGTATTGGTGCTCGGTCCATTAAAGAATGTTTGCTGATACAGTTATACAGGATGAATTTGAAAAGGCCCGATGTTAAGATGGCCATCAAACTTCTTGAAGATCATTTTCATGATCTGCATAACAGGAATATGGATAAGATCAAAACCCACCTGTTAATTGATGAAGAAGAGTTGAAAATTGTTTTGCGCCTGATCGCTACATTAAAAATGAGACCTATCTGTGAAATGCAGGAAGGTGTTAATCATAATATTGTTCCCGATTTTATCATTACACGTAATGGTGATTTGATAGAAGTTCAATTGTACAGGCAAAGATCTGAAAGCCTCAATATCAATTCTACATGGAAGGAAACCGCCATGCAGAATGCCAGGGTTACTACAGATAAACCAGCCATGCAATACATAAAGAATAAATTGCAATCCGCCCAGTGGTTCATACATGCTGTTCAACAGAGAGAAAGCACCATGTTGCGCATCATGAAAGCAATTGTGGAACTTCAGCACGATTATTTTATGACAGGTGATATAAACCAGTTAAAGCCAATGATTCTGAAGAACATTGCAGAAATTGTTGGCGTGGATATTTCAACAGTTTCCAGGATCACCTGTAACAAATATGCAGAATCGCCATTTGGATTATTATTACTGAAAGATCTTTTCACCGAAGGAATTGCCAACCAAAAGGGGCAGGTGATCAGCAACAAGGTAATACAATCTGCCATTGAAGAAGTGATTGAAGCTGAGGATAAACAAAATCCATATACCGATCAGCAGCTGGTGAAGATCCTTTCCCAGAAAGGCTTTTCGGTTGCCAGGCGTACCGTAGCAAAATACCGCGAACAATTACAAATACCGGTTTCCCACGTGAGAGGATTGTGGGCATAAAAAATCGATTTACATTTAATTAAGAAATACAAACAAACTAAACCAGATGCAGACCATTTTAATTATTGATGATGACAGGGACATGTGCTTATTATTAAAAAGATTTCTTACCCGCCACGGATACGATGTTCTCGAATCCTATAGTGGTAAAAAGTCTTTAGAACTCCTTGAAACCGTTGAACCTTCTCTGGTGATGTGCGATTTTCGCCTTGAAGATATGGAAGGAAATGTGTTGCTTGGAAAGATTAAGGAAAAATACCCACACGTTCCCGTGATCATTATTACCGGATACAGCGATATTAAAATTGCTGTTGAAGTAATGAAAATGGGAGCATACGATTATATCACCAAACCTTTGTTCCCGGACGAAATACTCATCACCATTAAGAAAGCCCTGGAAACAGCAACAGTGGAAACAGTATCTGCTTCACAGCCCAGGAATGGAAATGCACCCACCGAAGAAAAAGTTGAAACTTCGGGAATGGCCCGCGACAAATCGCCGTCCATACTTGTTTCCGGCGATTATATTTTTGGCGATACACCCGTATTTCGCCAGATACTTCAGCAGATCGACCTGGTAGCTCCCACAAATTATACGGTGATCATCCATGGCGAAAGCGGAAGTGGTAAAGAAGCTGTTGCCCAGGAAATTCATAAAAGAAGTAAAAGAAAAAATAAACCCTTTGTTGCCATTGATTGCGGAGCCTTGTCGAAAGAACTGGCAGGAAGTGAATTGTTTGGGCATGAGAAAGGTTCATTTACAGGTGCCCTCAATCAAAAGATCGGTAGCCTTGAAATTGCCAATGGCGGAACTATCTTTCTTGATGAAATAGCCAATCTTTCCTACGACATCCAGGTTTCTCTTTTACGTGTAGTGCAGGAAAGAAAAATGCGCAGGGTAGGTGGGTTAAAAGATATTGAACTGGAAGTGCGTATCATTATAGCCAGTAATGAAAGGTTATGGGATGCCGTTAGAAAGGGTAAATTCAGGGAAGACCTTTACCATCGCTTTAATGAATTTAGTATAGATATTCCACCATTGCGCCAGCGCCCCGACGATGTAATGCTGTTTGCCAATCACTTCCTGCAACAAACCAACCAGGAGCTGGGAAAAAATGTAAAAAGATTCAGTGCAGAGGTAGAGCATATCTTTCGTCATTATGTTTGGTATGGTAACCTTCGGGAACTGAAGAATGTGATCAAGCGTGCAACCTTGCTTTCCGATGGAGAAGAAATTGAACCTAGTTCGCTTCCTTTCGAAATTTCAAATTTTGAAAAACTCCAGTTTGACAAGCAGCCCGAACCTGCAGGCACCAACAGCATACCTACAACTATGAATGAAATTGCCGACAGTCCCAGGAACCTGTCAGAAACAACATTAAAAGGTGCTTCTATTGATGCTGAATACGAAATGATTTTGAAAGCGCTCAAAAAAGTAAACTTTAATAAGAGCAAGGCTGCCAAATTATTGAATATTGACAGGAAAACCCTGTATAACAAAATGAAGCAGTACCAGGAATTTAATAATCAGTAAACCAGCCTTATGTCACCGAATGAGGATCTAGTCCGGAACCTTTCTGAAAAGAAAGCCGATCCTGCCACTTTCACAACGGTGGACCTTAATGCAGTTTTTGCCAGGGTATTGAAACCATATCAAACTTCCGGCAGGAACCAGCAGGTCATCGTGAGGTGCGATCACCTTCCACTATTTACGGGGGATGAAGAAGTTTTGGAATCTGTATTTTCCGAACTGGTAAAAATGATACTGGTGCAATATTCCAAAGAAAAAAGATTTTTACATATACTCTGCCAGGAAGAAAAGATATCACCAGGTGCAGAAACCGCGGTACGTTACCAGGTGCAAATGCTTACCAACCTGGTAACCGACAGCAAGTGGAAAGCACTTTATGGCGAACGGTTAATAGCATTGCAGGCCATACTGAATGGTTTTGAAGCCCGCCTGCATGTTCACGACCTTACAACCTCCGGTTGTTTATTTTCTATTTCTTTGCCGGGAAAAAATATTTAAATGCCAGCAGTTAAACAGCCTCCCGTTCGTTTGTTGATTATTGATGACGATGAAGATGATTTTTTTATTACTTCAGAATATCTTAAACAAATACAGGAATATAAAATTCACATCGACTGGTGCTACCGGTACAACGATGCCGTAAAATCCTTGCAGGAAGGTAATTACGATATGTATTTTGTTGATTACCGTTTGGGAGCACGTACTGGACTCGACTTCCTGAAAGAAGCTGTACATCTGAATACAGAAGAACCCATTGTTCTTTTAACGGGTAAGGGAAATAAGGATGTGGATATTGAAGCCATGCAAATGGGTGCCACCGATTACCTGATCAAAACTGAACTGAATACTGATAAACTGGAACGATGTATTCGTTATTCCCTGGAAAGAACAGCTTACCTGAAAGCACTTCGAGCGAATGAAAAAAAGTACAGGAGCATTTTTGAATTAAGTAAGGATGCTGTATTTATTGCCGACAAACACCTCCGTTTCATAGATATGAACAACGCCACATCGGTTTTGTTGGGGATCTCTAAAGAAAATTTGCGTACCAAATCAATATTTGATTTCATAGCAGATGCAAACGATTTAACTCATATTCATAAGCTTGTTGATACTGAAGCAGAAATAAACGACGTAGAGATTGAAGTGATTACCGAAAGCCAGGATAAAAGAACCTGTATTTTTTCGGCAACAGCCACCCGCGATGAAACAGGATCTTATTTCCAGGGCCTGCTTCACGACATTACCAATTTGCGCAGGGCAGAAAAAGCAAACCTGATGATTGAAAAACTGGGAGCTACCGGGCGCCTTGTACGAACCCTGGCCCATGAGGTTAGAAATCCATTGAATAATATCAATATGTCGGTTGAGCAATTAATTCAAAATAATGAAACTGATGACGAATCGCAGCTTTTCCTGGATATTATTCAGCGCAACAGTAAAAGAATTGGAGATATCATTACCGAGTTATTAGACACTTCACGACCCACCGACCTTGTGTTTGACAAATATTCTGTTCAACAGATAATGGAGGAAACACTCGAAGAAGCCATCGACAGAATTACACTTCAACATGTTCAACTCGATAAAAATTATGATGAGGAACCCTGCTTTATTTTAGCAAACAGGGAGAAACTCAAAATTGCATTTTTAAATATAATTATTAATGCTGTGGAGGCTGTACCTCCTAATACCGGAATTTTAGGAATATCAATTGTTTCCGGAAAATCCGGGCACACCGTAACTATAAGGGATAATGGATGCGGCATTCCGGAAGATAATATATCCAGGTTGTTCGAGCCTTATTTCACCTCCAAGAGAAACGGAATGGGTCTTGGGCTGGCAGCGACACTCAATATTTTACAATCACACAAAGCAAATATTGATGTTACCTCGGTAGTAAACTCCGGAACAAGTTTCGAAATTACTTTCCCACCAGCAGCATAAAATGGCTACAGTAAAAACTGTAGCCGTGCTGATAAATGGACCGTGTATATGAGAGAAATCTAAATAGGGTTATGCACGCCTGATTATACCCAAAATGAGGGCTATAATGGCAATGACAATCAGTATATGGATCAAACCACCTGCGTTCCATGCAAATACGCCAAGTAACCAGCCAATAATTAAGATCACTGCAAGAATGTAAAGAATGCTTCTCATGGTTATTGTTTTAAATTGAAGACGTTAAGTATATTTAAACAATAGAAAAAATGTTGCCATGGAATTTAACAGGTGATAAAACGAGAATTTTCAGCAGTTTTGAACCTGTTTTAATTATGTGGGTAGTATAATACACAGGCTGCATAATGTTTTGTAAATGACAAGATTTAAAAAAGTTTTCAAGCTGGTTGCCGATGCAGGTGGGAATTTTATAGATGACGATGCATTTAAACTTAGTGCCTCCTTAAGTTATTATACCCTGTTTGCATTAGCTCCCGTGCTTATAATTATAATTTCGCTTGCCGGTATTTTCTTTGGCAAAAAAGCGGTTCAGGGAGAGGTTTATGAACAGTTAAATGAACTTATTGGCAGCGATGCAGCCATACAGGTTCAGGATATAATTTATAATATTCAGCAAACCCAGTCAACAAATACAGGAGCAGCCATTGGTCTTGCGGTTTTGCTGATTGCTGCTACCGGGGTTTTTACCGAAATGCAGGGATCTATTAACTTCATCTGGTCGGTAAAAGCAAAACCTAAAAAAAGCTGGTTGAAATTTCTTTTAAACAGGCTGCTTTCTTTTTCTTTGATATTAGGGCTGGGATTTTTATTGCTGGTTTCACTGATAATAAATGCTTTGCTTACCTTATTAAGCGACAAGCTGATAAAATTTTTTCCCAATGCCACTTTATCTTTCTTCAACCTGTTAAACACTGCCATATTACTTGTAGTAATTACAGGCTTGTTTGCGGTGATATTTAAAGTACTACCCGATGCTATCATTTCATGGAAGGATGCGTTTATTGGGTCGGCGCTTACTGCATCGCTTTTTCTCTTTGGTAAATATCTTATTGGACTTTACCTGGGTAAAAGTAACCTGGGCATCCATTATGGCACAGCTGCTTCCATAGTAATTATTTTAACCTGGATTTACTACTCTGCCATGATACTTTATTATGGCGCCGAGTTTACAAAAGTGTATGCGCTCAATGCCGGGGAGGGCATCCGTCCTAAAAAAACGGCTGTATTTATAATTAAACAGGAAGCCAAAGAAATTCCAATGTCAAGGTTGGATACATGATGGTTGGCACAGGATTTTTGCTTAATTGAAGTCATTCATACTCGATCAGATCCTTAAAACTCCAGCGTATGCATAGTATAAGACATCCCAATTTTATACTGGGGATTTCAACTTTTATTTTGCTGATCCTTGGAGTAGGAATTCTTGCAAATGGATTTGCAGGGGGAGACTATGTAATTGGTTCTGCAATTTTACTGGGAGCAGTTCACTGGATATGGTCTATAGTGGATGTAATTAAAGATTTTCGTACAGATACCAGGTCGGAGAATAACCGTATCATCTGGGTGATACTTGTAATACTCATTCCCCCTGTTGGAGGTATTTTCTATTATGCAATGAGTAAGAACATGAGAATGTAAATTTTCGGTTCAGGATTTTGAAAAAGCAAGTTTACTTACTGTTGCCGAGCATTTTCTGCATATATGTGCACATTGTTTTAGCCTGTCATCTGCTTCATCTTCACACATCTCTGCACATTCCTCGCAAATTCCTACACAAAGCAGGGCCAAGTTCTTAATGTTGGGTGAGAAGGTTTTTAATGCATGAAAAGTGCCCATACAAATTAAAGCACATTCGTCAACGATCTTTACTACCTGCCTCGACAATGTATGTCTTTCGGCACTAAGGCTCGCTACCAGGTTTTCGCAATTGATCCAGGCTTCGAAACATGCATTTATATGGTTGTTGCTAATGGTCATATCGAAATTTGAAATAAATGCATCTATAATGGCCTGCTGAATATCTATGAAAGAAAATTTTACGGAAGAAATAAGTAAATACTCACCATTTGATGAGTATTTACTTCTACAAATTAATTAGCCTTAGCCATATCCCTGAGGCGTTTTACCTCATCATGACCAACCTTAAGCGCAGCTTTTTGTTTTACAATCAGATCTCTTAAAGAAGGTTCTAATTCAGTATCGGAATTTAAAGCGGTATCATATGCTTTCTGAGCAGCATCTTCACCAAATTCACAATTGTTCAATACAGTTTTCCTGTCATGCCCGGTTACTGCTGCTTTAAGGTCCATCCATACGCGGTAGATCTTACCGGAATTAGTAGTTCCTTCAGCAGCATCTCCGCCTAAACGACTTACTTCCTGCTTTAATTCCTGGCCATATTCACGGCTTTCGTTTACGTAGCGCTGGAACAGTGTCTTAAGGTCTGCATCCTCATCCTTTAACTCATCCATTGCTTTTTCATAACCTACCACCCTGTCGTGATTAATACGAACCAGGTCATTCAGGATTCCAATAACATTATCGTTTGCCATAAGTTTAATTTTTAATTTCCTTAATGATCAAAAAATCGTACCGAAAGCTGCTGTATAAATTTTATGCGTGTTGAAGAAAAAAATTATGGCAAAATATTCTAAAGGCGCCGGTAAAAAAGTTGAGAAGGTTATGCGTGAGTATAAATCAGGTAAATTGAAATCGGGAAGTGGTAAAAAGGTAACATCCCGTAAACAGGCAGTTGCTATTGGCTTATCCGAAGCAAGGGAAGAAGGTGAGAAAGTGCCTCGAACATCGGCGGCAAAGAAATCTTCACGCGCTTCCAAAACAAAAAGATCTTCTGCAAAGAAATCAGCATCGAAAAAATCAGCATCGAAAAAATCAGCCAGTAAAAAGGCAGGAACAAGATCAGCCTCAAAAAGACCAGCAAAGAAATCAGGTGCACAGGCAGCTAAAAGCAAAGGTTCAAAAAGAGGGCTGGCTTCTGCCGGTAAATCAACCCGCAAACGCGTAGCAAAGAAAGGTGGGGCTAAAAGATCTTAAACCAGCTGTTTTAATATCTTCATCAAAACCCGTTCTTCCGAAGTAAGCCCTGATAAATTATCAGGTTCTTCAATCTTATCTAATTCTTTCAGGTATTTATCCAGGCTTTGGCCTTCGTAAAGCCTGATTATTCCCGGATGTACATAGTATTTTTTACAAACTGTGCGGGTATTACCAAGTTGTTTGCTTACTTCATCAAGTGCGGCCACAATATTCTTTTTGCTTTCCGATTCAGAAGCGGCAGTGCCCAGCGATTTTAATGCACGAATCGCATGCAGGGTTCCTGCCCATGTTCGAAAATCTTTTGCACTGAAATCGCCGCCCGTTGCCTCTTTAATATACCTGTTTACCATTCCTGAATCAATTGGCTGGCGCTTCCCATCCTCGTCATAATACTGGAACAATTCCCTGCCCGGAATTTCCCTGCATTTCCTGATCATTGTAACAAGCCTTTTGTTTTTTAAACTGATCTTATGTTCAATTCCTTTTTTTCCTTTGAAGCAAAAATGCACGGTATGCCCCGAGATGGTAACGTGGTTATCTTTCAGCGTTGTTAGACCGTAGGAACCATATAGTTTTTGATAATCTTCATTTCCAATTCTTATATAAGTTCTTTCCATCAGGCTAACAACCGTGGCCAGCACTTTTTCCAGGCATGTTTCCTTTTTGCTTAGGTCTTCCTCCAATTGTAACCGCAGTGCCGGAAGCAGTTTACCAAATTCGTACAAGCGGTGAAATTTGGTTTCATTTCGCAAGAGGTGCCAGAAGGGGTGATATTTATATTGTTTTCTTCCCCGTGCATCTATTCCTGTTGCCTGGATGTGTCCATTCTTTTTTTTACAGATCCAGACATTTTCCCAGGCTGGTGGAATTGCAATTTTTCTTATTCTTTCAATTTCTTTTTCTTCAACAATTTCTTTGTTGTTGAAGAGGAAAATAAAATCTTTCCCTTTTCTTTCCCGTTTTATTCCGGGATCCTGGTCGCTCACATATACCAGTTCGGCAATTTCTGCCGCTTTTTCCGGATCCTTATGTATTTTAAGGATTTGCTTGTGTGAAAGATCGCTGATCTGGTCCGTAATGGTTTCTGCTGTCATGTTCCTAATAAACAAAAAGCCGGACCAAAGTCCGGCTGGCTATACTAAATAAGAAAAATTAATCTTCTACTTCATCATCTGCAGCGATGTTAATGCCGCTAACAGCTAATTCGGTGAGAAGTTGATCTGTGTCTTTTTCTTCCTGTAATGTTTCTTCCAGAATGTCGGCAATATCATTCTCGCCCATGGTTTTTGCCAGCTGCACCAGGCTGCCATAAGCCGCAATTTCATAATGTTCAACTTTCTGGGCTGAAATGATCAGGCCTGCATCTCTTACCATGGAGCCTTTAGGCAATTCATCTATGTGTTCCTGCGCTTCTTCCACCAATCCTTCCATGGCTTCGCTTTTTTTTGAACGCGGTGTAAGTCGCAGCATTTCGAAAACTTCTTCAATCCTTTCAATTTGCACCATGGTAACTTCCAGGTGCTCTTCAAATGCATTGGCCAGTTCTTCGGAGGTAGCTGCCTTTCGCATTTTAGGTAATGCTTTGGTAAGGTGCTTTTCTGCCCAATAAATATCCTTAAGCTCTTCAATAAAAAGTTCCTTTAACATAGTTTCATCCGACTTGGCTGAGCTGTTTCCTGCTTTTTTAGGAGCTGTCTTAGAGGATGCTTTAGTTGATGTTCTTGGCATATCCTGTTTTTTAATTTGTTTAATAATATAACAGGGTGTATAAAAATAGTATGCCAGACAAAGCCAGTTGAATTTAGCTATGCGGCCGCTTCTGTAGAGTATTTTCTACGCGAAAGGGATGTTGCGTTCATTTTTTGGCCGACAATTTTTGTGGTATTCAATTTGGATATATATACCCGAGCCTCTGGCTTTTTAAAACTAATTTTATGTCTACCAATCAACAGTTAAGTTTTCTGCAGGATAAAATAAGGAATATAGGAAGCGCGATCTTCTTTAATCTCAGCGATTCAGTGCTAAAACTTCCTACCTCGGTGGTGAGCACCCTTAAGGTTGATGATTTTGGATATATATGGTTTTTGGTGCAGAAACCAAAGCAGGACCTTGGTGCGTTTGAAAAAGAATTTCCGGTTAGAATGGACTTCTTTAAAAAAGGATCAAGTTGTTTTTTGCAGGTTAACGGCAAGGCATATGTAGTTTCCGACCCGGAAGAGATCAATACTTTGCAAATGTCTTCAGAAGCACAAATGGCTTTGTCTGAAATGGTATTAGTGAAGGTAAAGATCCTCAAGGCTGAATACTATGAAACGGTTCCTGGAAAAATATCATGGTTCAGGCAGGCCTTAAATACAGTGTCTGCATGGTTCAGTAATAATAATCAATACAGGCCTGAAACTTATTTTCCCGCATCTTAAAAATTAAATTATGCGTTCTATCTGGACAGGCTCCATAAGTTTCGGCCTGGTAAACATCCCGGTTAAATTAGGCAGCGCCATAGAATCGGGGAGTGGGCTCGACTTCGATATGCTTTCAAAAAAAGGTATGTCGCCTATCCGTTATGCACGCATAGATTCTAAAACTGGTAAAGAAGTTCCTTATAAGGAAATTGTAAAAGGCTACGAATACACCAAGGGCAAATATGTAGTGGTTTCAGATGAGGATTTTGCAAAGGCAAGTCCTGAAAAATCACAGGCTATAGATATTGTTCAATTTGTAAAAGAGGAAGAGATAGATCCAATTTATTACGAGAAGCCCTATTATATTATTCCGGATAAGGGAGCGGAAAAATCCTATCACCTTCTGATTAAAGCGCTGGAAGAAACCAATACAATTGGACTGGCAGAATTTATGTTGCGCAGCCGCATGCATATGTGTGCATTGAAATCCTATAATGGTATATTGTTGCTAAACCAGATGCGGTATCACGAAGAGATAAGAGAAATTCCTGAAGTGTCTAAAACAAAGGGAGAAAAACTTACAGCTAAGGAAGTGCAGCTTGCTGTGAAACTTATTCACCAGTTAACCGAGCCATTAAAAGCCGAATCATTTAAGGATACTTATGTAGCGGCCTTGAAGAAAGTGATTAAGGCCAAAGCTGCAGGAAAGGACATTCATGTTGCTGAGCCACGAAAGGCAAGTTCTGCAACTGTAAAAGATCTTATGGAAGTGTTGAAGGAAAGTTTGAATACAACTACTTCCTCCAGGAAAAGAGCATGATATTCATCTCCTGAATATTTGAGAAAGGAATTTGCTGTTAATCCTCAATCAAGTCTGCATGTCGCTTGCAACCTATAATAAGAAAAGGCATTTTAATGATACACCTGAACCGGAAGGGAAAACAAGATCACCAAAAGGTTCACTAAAGTTTGTGATTCAAAAACACGACGCTTCTCATCTTCACTACGACTTCAGGCTGGAAATGGAAGGTGTATTAAAAAGCTGGGCTGTTCCCAAAGGGCCATCGCTTAATCCTGAGGATAAGCGGCTAGCCATGATGGTGGAAGACCATCCTTTTGATTACAGGAATTTTGAAGGAATTATCCCGGAGGGAAATTATGGAGCAGGAACAGTAATAGTTTGGGATGAAGGCACGTATAGGCCAATAGGCGCTGAAGGTCTTTCCAGGAATGAGCAGGAAGAATTACTGATGCAGCAATTAAAATCAGGCAATATCAAAATATGGATGGAAGGTGAAAAGATCAAGGGTGAGTATGCGCTTTTTTTAATGAAG